>CAYWIC010000001.1:0-80463 GCA_964458115.1 uncultured Anaerolineales bacterium
AGTAGATGCACTGGTGCTGGCAGCCCCGGTACAGGTTCATGTTGTACTTCAGCCCGAAGTAGGTATCCGGCTGCTTGACGTGATTGAGGATGGTCTTGCTGTGGATTTCTTTGATCATGGATCTGAAGACTTCCGAAGTCTCCGAGACTTCGGAAGTCTGATTACTCCTCCACCAAGGCCTTCTTCAACGCTTCGCGCAGCGACTGGACTTCCACTACATCGATCCCCTTAGGCCATTTCTGACCTTTGCCTATTCGTCGGGGCACGACTGCTGTCTTGAATCCCAGTTTGGCGGCCTCCCGCAGACGAGCTTCCATTTGACCGACCATGCGCAGTTCGCCGGAGAGGCCGACTTCGCCGATCAGCACGGTATCGGCCCGCACGGGGGCATCTCTGACCGAGGATGCGATGGCAGCGGCGACGGCCAGGTCGGCGGCGGGCTCGCTGATCTTCAGGCCGCTGATCACGTTTACGAAGACATCCTGTTCGGCCAGGCGGATTCCGACCCGTCGGCTGAGCACGGCAACATTCAGTAAAAGGCGGTTGAAGTCGATGCCGTTGGGTGTACGGCGGGGGTTGCCAAAGGATGTATGGCTGGTCAGACCCTGGATTTCGACCAGCAGAGGGCGGGTGCCCTCCATGGTCACGGCGATGGCCGAGCCGGGTGCATTGACCATGCGCTCAGCCAGGAAAGCCTCTGAGGGGTTGCTGACCTCGACCAGGCCGCGGTCGCGCATTTCGAAGACACCTACTTCGGAGGTGGCGCCGTAGCGGTTCTTGACAGTGCGCAACAGGCGGTAGACTTGGAAGCGATCTCCCTCTAGATAGAGAACGGCGTCGACGATGTGTTCCAAAACGCGCGGCCCGGCGATGGTGCCTTCTTTGGTGACGTGCCCGATGATGAAGACGGTCACCCCGCTGGCTTTGGCTAACTCTCTCAATCGAGAAGCCGTTTCGCGCACCTGGGTGACAGAACCGGCGGAAGATTCCAGTTGAGGGAGATAGGTGGTCTGGATGGAGTCCACTACGATCAGTTGGGGTTTGATCTCCTCAATATGCTCCAGGATGATATCCAGGTTGGTTTCGGTGACCAGGAAGAGGTCATCGGGGAGATCATTACCATTCCCCCTCACCCCCGCCCCCTCTCCCTCAGGGAGAGGGGAGATGAGGCGCATGGCGCGCATTTTGATCTGCCGGTCGGACTCTTCGCCGGAGATATACAAGACGGTGCCCTGGCTGGCCATTTCTAAGGTGGCTTGCAGCAGCAATGTCGATTTACCGATGCCGGGGTCGCCGCCGATGAGCACCACTGAGCCTGGGACGATGCCGCCTCCCAGAACCCGCGAGAACTCTTCGATGGGCACGGGGAAGCGATCTTCGACATCGCCGGTGATTTCGGAGAGGCGTTTGGGGATGGAGCGTTCTCCCATGCTGGGGCGGGCGTGCTTTGCAGCAGGAGATGTCTTTTCGATGCTCTCTGCGACCATGCTGTTCCAAGAATCACACTTGGGGCAGCGGCCCATTTGCCTAGGCGAGGTGCGCCCGCATTCCTGACAGACATATTGTGTGTACGTTTTTGCCATAATTTCATTTACCAGGTGGTTTTCGCAACGATAAGCAAGACGAGAGGGATTTCGGGAAAATAGGTGTGCGCAAGGGTTACGCCCCTGCGCATACCTATTTTCCCGGATTAATTTAAGTCTCGCACCAGATCTCTGAGAGCGAGAGCGATATCAACCAGTTTGCTCGGTTCAACGATATCGGGGTGATCTTTGGGGGTATGGGTGATATCCACGGCGAGTTGTTCCATGAATAGGTTGGATGTAATCGCCAGCGCGGGCACCTGGTGTTGGATAAACATGGAGTGGTCGCTTTGATACCATTGAGCGCCCTCTTCGATCCCTTTGTGAGGGGCAAAAGCCTTGTGAATGACATCAACGATTTCTGGTGGAGGGTCATAAATCGAATAAGCGGTATCTCTATCATGATACCCGGCCCCATCCATGTTGACCGCCAGGAGGATCTCAGAGAATGTGTGTGACTGCGTTTGCAAATAATGCATCTCTCCAGCCGCGGAGTAATAATCTTCGCCGTTGACGGCCAGAATTTCGATACCCAAATTGCCCTCATAGTCAGCTAAGAGTTCAGCTAATAACAGCAGGATCACAACCCCCGTACCATTGTCGATGGCGCCTGGGGTATTGTCTTTGGCATCGATATGGGCGACGAACACGACCTTGGGTCGAGTAGAGTCTCCCTTTTTAGCAATTACATTGCATCCTTTAGCTGGGGCCCGTTCAGCGCCGATCTCGATAGATACTTCCTGCCCTTCGAATTGAGCTAAGCGTTCACCTTCGACATCTTTCATATATACAGAAGGGATATCGAAATCACCATCCTCGATCAGCGGGAAAGGATACATCCCGCCTGCCAGTTCTGGGTTGCGGGAGGTTGCCGCGATGATGGCAGCAGGTTTCTTCTCCTCGAGCAGGCGTACAAGCTTCTGGTGGTGCTCCGGATTATAGAAGACGAAATTCTTGGGCATCAGCTGCTCTTTGGCGATCTCGCCTTTCAAGAGGATTATTTTCCCTTCGATTTCAGCAGATTCTAGCTCTTCGACGGTGGAGATGACCACAAGCGGAGAGTCTGCCTTGCCTCCCAAAGTATAAGGACTGACGAAAACTTTAAACGACTCCCTGCCAGTGGAAAGTTGAGCGCCACCCTCCGACCAGTCGATGCAGTCGAATTCGGGTTTCGTTGTTTCGAAACCAAAAGAGCTGACAATTTCTGCAAACCACTGGGTGGCCTGACGATTTCCCTGGCTGCCGACCCGCCGGTTAGGGATTTCGAGACATAGTTTATCGAGAAGGAATTTTGCCCTGGTGATCATAGAACCAATTATAAACGAACAGGGCACGGAAACCTGTTTGGGTATTCCGTGCCCTGTTTAGTTTTATCGTATGCTTGGGCGAACACGGTCAGGAGACCTGTTCGAGCAGTGACTACGATTGACTAGGCCGCTACAATCTCTTCGGGTTCGTCCTCGGATGAATCTGCTTTGCCTTCAGTAGGGAGCAATACGATCTCAGGTTCATCGTCCTCGGTGGGTTCGATGTCCACCAGCACGGTATCTCCAAGGTCGAACTTTCCTGCTAGGATAGCGTCCGAGAGCGGTTCCTCGATTTTTTGTTGGATCACGCGGCGCAAAGGACGAGCGCCCATGTCGGGGTCATAGCCCAGGTCTGCGATTAGGTCAATTGCCTCGGGGGTGATATCCATGCTGATGGCGTGTTCGACCAATCGTTCGGATACTTTGCCCAACTCAAGGCCAACGATCTCGCGAATATCCTCTTTGGCCAGCGCTTTGAAGACGATCACGCTATCCAGACGGTTGATGAACTCAGGGCGGAAGAGGCGCTTGAGGGATTTCATCAACTGCTTGCGCATTTTCTGATACTCCTGGCGCTCTTCGGTTTCTTCGTCACGCTTGAGTTCGAAACCCAATCCGGTCTGGCGCTTGATCATATCGGCGCCGACGTTGGAGGTCATTACAATGATAGCGTTACGGAAATCGACCTTGCGACCTTTGGCATCCGTGAGCTGGCCCTCTTCCATGATCTGCAGGAGCATGTTGTGAGCTTCGGGGTGGGCTTTTTCGATCTCGTCGAAAACGATAATTGAATAAGGTCGCCGACGGATTGCCTCGGTGAGTTGACCAGCTTCGTCGTAGCCGATATACCCGGGAGGGGCACCGACCAGCCGGCTAACCGAATGTCGCTCCATGAACTCGGACATGTCCAACTGGATCAGGGCATCCTCGCTGCCGAAGAGGAAACGCGCCAGGGATTTGGTCAATTCAGTTTTTCCGACGCCGGTGGGGCCAAGGAACACAAAAGTTCCAATAGGTCGACGGGGGTCTTTCAACCCAGCACGAGCTCGGCGGACGGCTTTCGAGATGGTTTCGATAGCTTCATTCTGACCGATGATGGAATGTTTTAGTTCATCCTCCATCATCAGCAAGCGCTCGGACTCTTCCTCGGCCATCTGCATCACCGGCACACCGGTCCACATGGCGACAACTTCAGCGATATCATCGGGTGTGACGTTGGGGCTGTTTTCTCGGTCCCAGGTAGTGCGCAACCGTTCGAGTTCGGCTTCGATTTCAGTGCGTTGTTTTTCCAAGCCTTGGATATCGGCTTCGTAAGCCTCACCTGCAGTATCTTCTTTGGCTTTGTCGACCTTTTTACGGATATCCCTTAGTGCACTCGTTAATTTCTTTGTAGTCTCAGCGACAGGGCTTTTGTACATGCGCACGCGTGAGGCGGCTTCGTCGATCAGGTCGATGGCTTTGTCGGGGAGGAAACGATCAGAAACATAGCGAGTTGACAGGTTGGTGGCCGATTCCAAGGATTCATCCAAAATGGATAGCTGATGGTGAGCCTCATAGGCCGGGCGAATGCCGCGCAAGATTTCGATGGTCTCTTCCGGACTGGGCTCTTCAACGAAGATGGGCTGGAAACGGCGCTCGAGAGCTGCATCACTCTCGATGTGTTTACGATATTCATCAAGCGTGGTCGCTCCAATCACTTGCAGTTCACCGCGTGAGAGGGCGGGTTTCAAAATGTTGGCTGCATCCATGGCGGATCCAGCCGAACCGGCCCCCACTAACATATGTACTTCGTCGATGAAAAGAATGGATTCTGATGTTTTAAGTTCCTGGATGACGCGCTTTAAACGGTCTTCGAACTGGCCACGATACATGGTACCGGCGACCAAAGACCCCACATCGAGTTGCAGGAGGCGTTTGCCCAAGAGGGGGATGGGCACATCGCCCTCCAAAATCCTTTGAGCAAGACCTTCGACAATGGCGGTCTTTCCAACGCCTGGTTCGCCGGTCAGGGCCGGGTTGTTCTTCGTCCGCCGGGCCAGGATTTGAACAACGCGCTCAATTTCCATTTGACGACCGATGACCGGATCAAGTTTGCCGTCTTCTGCCATCTGGGTCAGGTCGGTGGCAAGTTGGTCAACCAAAGGTGTCTTGGACTTAGATTTGCCCTTGCCTTCGGTTTCCTTTGCCTTTTGACGGCGTTGCTGTCGTCGCTCGCGTTGAGCGGACTTGGTTTCCTTGAGAATTCGATGAGTTTGGCGGCGAACCTGCTCAGGTGTGACGCCTAACTGCCTTAAGGCATCGAGGGCGATGCCCTCATTGAGTTCGATAATTCCCAGGAGCAGGTGCTCGACACCAATATAATGGTGTCCGAGTTGACGGGCCTGCTCGACTGCCAGTTCGAGAACTTTCTGTGTGCCAGGGGAAAGGGTCGGTCGCCGGGTGGTGAATTCACCTAATCCAACCATTCTTTCTATTAGATCTTGTACCCGGTCGAATTCCAGGCCGAGTTCGCGCAGAACACGCCCAGCAATACCACCGTCTTCCAGCATCAAACCTAAGAGAAGGTGTTCAGTTCCAATATGACTGTGCCGCATTCGCTCGGCTTCTTCGTGGGCCAAGCTAAGTACCCGCCTCGCTCTTTGTGTAAATCGTTCCATGTTAGACATGGCACTACCTCCTAAAACTATTAATGAGCGGGTGATCAAATAACCAAATATTTGGTTTCATAGGATCTCTAATCCAATTGTATAGTTGTTTTGGGTCAGTGATCCCTTACATCTTACTTTCAACTTCTACTCGCAGTTTTCAATTCTACCAGAGTTAGTCCGATTTGAATCTCAGGGGAGTGAATTCTTATAAATATCTAATGCGTTTGGAATTTTTTGGAAACTGGATGAGATGAAAAAGGCGCACCTGATTAGGTGCGCCTGGAATTGTCTTTGACTTACTCTTCTTCGGGTTCCGGTTCTTCTGCCTCCGCCTCAGTTTCTTCGGCGTCGGCATCTGGTTCTTCGGCATCATCCGGAGTATCTGACTCGGGTTCCTCAGCTTCAGTTTCGGATTCTTCGGCTGCTTCCTCATCAGCTTTTGCTTCAGTCTCCTTCGCATCGGCATCCGCTTCGTCTGCTTCAGCTTCTGCTTCGGCATCAATTTCTTCTTCGACCTCTTCCGTCTCGGATTCCTCGACTGCTTCAACATCCGTCTCTGTTTCTGCCTCGATTTCTTCGGCTTGTGCTTCGACAACAGGTTCTTCAGTTTTTTCAGCTACAACGTCTGCTTCAGCTTCTTCGTCATAGGGAGATTCAAAGGAGGAATCTACTTCTTCTTTGACCATCTTCCAATCCAGGTCGATGTAGGCCCCTGAGTCTACCTTGCGCAAGCTGAGGCCGATACGGAACTTCTCACGGTCGATGTTGATGATGCGCAGGGTCAGGGTATCACCTACTTTGACGACCTCTTTGGGATGCTCAACCCGGTCAGGGCTCAATTCAGAGATGTGGATCAGACCTTCGAGGTCGCGCTCACCCAATTTGGCGAAGGCGCCAAAGTCGGTTAGATGAGTGATGGTACCTTCAATGAGTTGACCTTCTTTGAGATCCTTTATTTTGACCAGCCAGGGGTTTTCCTGGAGCTGACGGATGGAAAGACCTATGCGCTTGCGTTCCTGATCGAGGCTGATGACTTTGACCTCGACTTCTTGCCCGATCTTGAGGACATCTTTTGGATGCTTGATGCGTTCCCACGAGATCTCAGACAGGTGAACTAAGCCGTCGGCGCCATCGATATTTACGAAGGCACCAAAGTTGGCCAGGCTGGTAACACGTCCTTTGCTGACCGTACCAACGGCGAGCTCATCCAACAGGCGGTCTTTGAGGGTCTCACGGGTTTCATTCAGCGCCTTGCGTTCTGAAAGTATCAGGCGGCGGCGAGAGCGATCAACCTCGATGACGGTAACCTCTATGGGTTCACCGATCAACTTGCCCCAGCGTGTCTCAGGGGAGTCACCAGTCGTGCGACGGGTCAGGCTAATCTGTGAGCCAGGGACAAAACCGCGCAATTTGCCAATCGGGACGAGAAGCCCACCTTTATTGAATCCGGAAATATGACCTTCATAGCCATCACCAGATTCTTTCAACTGTTCAACGAGTTCCCAGTCGAGTTCCTCTTGAGCGCGAGTGAAAGAAACAGTCAGGTTTCCACTGCGGTCTTCGGGTGTTAGGACATACACCTTAATTGGTTGCCCAACTTCGAAACTTTCCAGGATCTCAGTATCAATTTGGTCAAGTTCTCTTCCAGCGATGATTCCTTCAGATTTTGCACCAATGCTGACCAGGATTTCGGAATTCGAGATGGCGGCGATTACTCCTTCTCTCATTTCTCCGGACTTGGGCAAATCGATGTCTAAGCCCTGCTCATCGAGCAATTGTTCCATCGATGGTTGGGGTTCGGGCGCTTCTTCTACTTCTTCCTCAACAATGTTTTCTTCAACGAGAGCTTCACTATCTTTCATCTTGATTATTCATACACTCCAGGTTTATAGGATCGACGTTACATTATAAGGGCTAAGGGATAACTTGGCAACCTTTGTGGTAAGATTGTCGGGAACTTTTAATCTAGAGAGAAATAAATCAATGCCAACCATTTACCCCTTTACAGCGATAGTCGGCCAAGAGCGCATGAAGCGTGCGCTAATTTTGAATGCAGTTTCTCCCCGAATTGGTGGAGTTTTGATCCGTGGCGAGCGCGGTACGGCAAAATCGACAGCAGCGCGTGCTTTGGCCGCTTTGCTACCCCAGGTCAAAGTGATCACCCAGTGCCGCTTTGGATGTGACCCTGAACGTTCGCATACTTGGTGCACGGAATGCCGGGAACGCGCCGATCAAGATTTTGAGTTGCGTACGACTCCTTTTGTGAACTTACCTGTTTCTGCGACAGAGGATCGTGTTGTTGGCACCCTGGATATCGAGAAGGCTATTCAAAAAGGTGAGCGACATTTCGAACCTGGTGTGTTAGCAGCAGCCAACCGGGGTTTGCTGTATATTGATGAAGTAAACCTATTGGATGATCATGTGGTGGACCTCTTGCTGGATTCTGCAGCGATGGGCATGAACATTGTCGAGAGGGAGGGCATCTCCTTCAGCCACCCGGCGCGCTTCATTTTGGTGGGAACCATGAATCCCGAAGAGGGGGATCTGCGCCCTCAGTTATTAGACCGTTTCGCCTTGTCCGTAGATATCTCTGGTATCCGATCCCCACAAGAACGTGTCTTTATCATGGAGCGCAACCTGGCATTTGAGTCTGATGCCGATGGTTTCCGCGATCAATGGATCGAAAAAGAGCAAGATCTTTCGGAAAGAATCAAACGCGCCCGCCAACTCGTCGGGCAAGTGAAATACACTCGCAGGGATTTGCTCTCGATAGCTGCTCTGAGCGCGTCTTTGAATGTCGATGGTCATCGTTCTGACCTGGTGATCCTCAAAGCGGCGCGCGCTCATGCTGCATTTGAGGGGCGTACCCAAGTCACCGAGCGTGATATCGCCCTGGCGGCAGAGTTGGCATTCCCACACCGCATCAAGCGTGGACCTTTCGATCAGGCGGATATTGGCTTCGACGAATTACAAGAGCGCATTGAACAGTTGCAAGGGGCTTCAGCGCCTTTAGAAGAACGCCAGCCTGGTTCCGACGATCAAGCAGTCGACGAAAAAAAAAAGCCGTAGCTGACAACGTCAGCGAGGAAAAAGAAGAATCAACCCGCGCACCTGCCGAGCCTGCCAAGCAGGATGTGTTTGACTCGGTATCTTCGAACTGGTGGGATGGGGGGGAGAAAGTCAAACCAAGCGAAGCCTTTGATGCAAAAAAACTAGACACACCGCTCGACCGGCTCTCGCGACGGCGCAGCGGCCGTCGATCGCGCACGCGCACCGAGCGTAAGCGCGGCCGCTATATCCAATCTCGTCCTGCTCAAGGAAAAACCTCCGATATTGCCTTCGATGCCACCATTCGCGCTGCTGCTCCATACCAAAAAGAACGCCAGGAGCAGCGCAAAGAAGTGGCTTTCGCCATCCGTCCCCAAGATTTGCAGCAGAAAGTACGTGTCAAACAGACGGCCAATTTGGTGATGTTTGTGGTTGACGCATCATGGTCCATGGCGGTTGCTGAACGCATGGCAGCTACGAAAGGTGCCATCCTCTCCTTGCTGACCGACGCCTACCAACGACGAGATCGTGTGGGGCTGATCGTCTTTCAAAAGGATCGCGCCACACTGATCCTTCCGCCGACCAATTCAGTACAGTTGGCGCAGCACGCCCTTACCGATATTCCCGTGGGCGGAAAGACTCCCTTAGCAGCAGGTTTGTTCCTGGCTCATCAAGTCATTCAACAACAGAGCATGATCTACCCCGATGTCGAACCACTGATGATCATGCTTACTGATGGGGCCGGCAATGTCTCTATGGGGGATCAACCTCCCCAAGAGGAGGCGCATACATTGGCTGAGAAGATTGCCCTGGATGAGATCCGTAGCGTGGTGATCAATATGGAACACGCCGCCTTCGACCAGGGTTTGGCCCAGGAGTTAGCCAATCACCTCGAGGCACCTTGTTATACACTGCACGAACTCAAAGCGGAGACGCTGTACCAGGCTGTCCGGGATGAGATGGGTTCGTAGAGTAGGAAGCGGATAGCGGTAGTGGGGGAGCAAATAAAAAGTTATCAGAAATTGGAGGTTAGAAAATGGAGATTGGATTCACGATCTAACTTCAAATTTCTAATCTCAAACCTCAGGAGATAAACCATGTCCGAACAAGAAACGATGAAAGAGGAACCAACCCCCAAATACGAAGACAATCTCTCCATAACCCATCGTACGGTCACCATCGCTGGGAAAGAAATTCGCTACACCGCCACCACGGGCACGATGATCTTGAAAGAAGAGATCGACGAGCCCGACGATGGGAATGGTCAGCCTCAGACCGAGAAACCCAAAGCGGCCATCTTTTTTACGGCTTACACGCTAGATAAAGATAAATCCACCCCCAGTGCCGAACACCGTAAGACGCGTCCACTCACCTTTTCGTTCAACGGTGGGCCAGGGTCTTCGTCGGTTTGGCTGCATTTGGGGTTGCTGGGGCCGCGTCGGGTCAAGATGAGCGACGAGGGCGAAATGCTCCCGCCTCCCTTCGAGTTGGTGGATAATGAATTCTCCTTGCTGGATCTTACCGATCTGGTCTTCATCGACCCGGTCACCACAGGTTACAGCCGCACGCTACCAGGAGAAAGTCCCAAACAGTTCCATGATTTCAAGAAAGATATTGAATCGGTAGGGGATTTCATCCGCCTGTATACCAGCCGCTATCAGCGCTGGGTCTCTCCAAAGTTTTTGATTGGTGAGAGCTATGGAACCACGCGCTCCGCCGGTTTGGCCGGATACCTGCAGGAGCGGCATGGTATGTACCTCAATGGCATCATGCTAATCTCCTCGATCTTGAATTTCCAGACGGCGCGCTTCATGCCTGGTAACGATTTGCCCTATGTTTTGTTTTTGCCTACGTATACCGCCACGGCCTGGTATCATGGCAAACTCGATGCGAAGCTGCAAAAGAACCTGCGCGATACGTTAGATGAAGCAGAGATCTTTGCCCTGGGTGAATACAACTCGGCATTGATGAAGGGGGATACGTTGACCCTCAGCGAGAAAAATAAGATCATTCAAAAATTGGCGCGCTACACGGGTCTTTCCCCAGAATATATCCGACGAACGAATATGCGGGTGGAGATCATGCGCTTTACCAAAGAGCTGCTGCGGGATGAGCGCCGCACGACGGGCCGTTTAGATACGCGTTTCAAGGGCATCGACCGCGATTCTGCCGGTGAAGGCTGGGAATTCGATTCTAGCCTTGCAGCTATCACCGGTCCGTATGCCGCCACGCTCAACGATTACCTGCGTTCCGAGCTGGAATTCGAGAGTGACCTGCCCTATGAGATCCTGACCGGCCGGGTGCAGCCTTGGAGCTACGACCAACACCAGAACCAATACGTCAATGTGGCCGAGACTTTGCGCAAGGCGATGTCGATCAACCAATATTTAAAGGTCTTTGTTGGCAATGGCTATTACGATCTGGCCACACCTTACTTCGCCACGCTCTACACCTTCGATCACATGGCTTTGGATGAGAGCTTGAGGGAAAATATTTCGATGGGATTCTACGAAGCCGGGCATATGATGTACATCCATCTGCCATCGTTGGAGAAATTGAAGGAGGATTTGGTGACGTTTATTGGATCGGCTCTGCCGTGAAATGGATTTATGTGAGAGTAAAGTTGAGCGCAGATTTTTTGCGGAGAGCCTAACTACTCAGGCCAAAGCCTTTGCAGAGAGAATTCCGAAAAAAGGGCGTGCGCGGAGTGCACTCCACGCACACCCTTTTTTCGCTTCCTTCGGTTCGATGTCGACATCAACCATAGATCAATATCCAGAAATTGGTAGGAGAGGCAAATATGAAAATCTTAATCGCTGCGGATATGGAGGGAATTTCGGGGGTTACGAATTGGGATCAAGTTGATCCTTCAAAGCCAGAGTATCCCCGCTTTTGTGAGATCATGACTGCCGATGTCAACGCCGCGGTTTTAGGGGCTTTCGACGGCGGTGCCACGGAAGTCGTCGTTTCGGATGGCCATGCGGGTGGCTATAACATTTTGATCGAAGGTTTGGATCTGCGCGTGCGCCTGAATTCGGGCAATTCGGCGCCCTTTGCGATGGTCCAAGGAATTCAGACGGGTGATTTTTCCGGGGTGATATTTGTGGGTTACCACGCCCGCAGCGGAACAGAGAAGGCGGTCTTAGCGCACACCTGGTCCAGCAAGCGTGTTGCCAATGTCTGGCTCAATGACATCCTGGTGGGAGAGTGTGGCTTGAACGCTGCAGTGTGCGGTGCGTTCGGCGCGCCGGTGCTGATGATTACAGGGGATCAAACCACCATTGCACAAGCAAAAGAGTTGCTTGGCTCCTTGGAAACAGCGATTGTAAAGCACTCCACGAGCTTCTCTTCGGCGGAATGCCTTCATCCTCAGGTCGCTCAAGGGATGATCCGCGATGCCGCGCAACGAGCGGTGTCCAAATTGAACGAGGGCAAAGCGCCTCCACCTTTCACGGTTTCCGAGCCAGTCCAGGCGGTCATCGAATTTCGATTGTCAGAAATGGCGGACAAAGCTGGTCGCCTGCCTGGAGCAAAACGTCTAGATGCCACGCGCATCGAATTGTCTGCACCTGATATGCCCACAGCTTATATCAATTTCCGAGCAGCCGTGCAGGCGGCTTGAGATTTTTTACCCTGAGTTTACAAATCCTATATGGCTTGTGAACAAGCCTTGGTTAGAATGAAAGCAAGTGAAAAGGAGATTGCTATGAAACGTTTCGCGTTGATCATCTCATTTTTGGTTTTGCTTTCGATGGCCTGTTCCCTGACAAATTTTTTCGATCAGGATCAGGAGAGTCTAAATCCTGAAGCGGCACAACCACTGCCTGAAGTACCGCTCCAGCAGGGTCAGTCTCAGCGGCGTTGTGGAGACGAAGTCTGTGATGGGCCTGAGAACAAGGAAACCTGTCCGGATGACTGCTCCCAACCCAGAGCGGAGTCTGAGCAACCAGGCAAGGGAGCAGTGGAAGAGCATTGGGTCACGAATCCCACCACGGGGATGGAGTTGTATGTTCACATCACCTATCCCACAGGAGAAGGACCGTTCCCAGCCTTGGTCGTTGTCCCTGGCGGCATAGGAGCGGGTAATAAATTCCGTTTACCTGGCGCGATGGCAGAAGCATTGGCCGATGCAGGAATTGTCGCAGTGACCTTCGACCCCGATGGCCGCGGCCAGAGCGGTGGCGAAGAAAATTACAATGGCCACATCCAACAAGACGGGTTGGCAGCGGTGATCGAATTTGCGGCTGCTCTTGTCAAAATCGATCCCCAACACGTTGGGTTGGCATCGTTTTCGTACGGCATCACCATGGCGTCCGGGACGTTGGCTCGATACCCTGAACTACCAGTCTTGTTTTTAATGGATTGGGAAGGCCCCGCCGATCGTTTCGATACCACCGTCGAATGCAGCAATGGCACCAGAATTGATTTCAACCCCTGTGATGATGATGCCTATTGGGCGCAGCGCGAGGCCCTGACGTTCATCTCCGATGTGCGTGTCCCCTATCAACGATTGCAGAGCGAAAAGGACCATGTACAACCCGATGTGAGCCATGCTATCAATATGATTAACAACGCGGTGGGCGGCGAGGTCCCATGGGCACGACTAAATGATCTGAGCCCTAACGAAACCTATGACCTTGATGCCCTTCTAGTGATGATCCCTGATACGATGGACAAGGGATTGGATTTGTTAGCGGTCCAATATGCTCAGGAGTTGTTTGCGTTGCATGGCGTTCCCTGAAATGGAAATTTATATTGATAATGATTGCGAAAACAGGGTTCCAGTAGCTTTTGCGCCGCTGGAACCCTGTTTCGCGAAATAAGCCCCGATCCGCGTTCCTGACATAACGAATATTATATGGGGGATTTTCATGTTATTGTTCTAATACCCGAAAGAAACTGGAATTCGATATTGACAACGCCCCCGTTTTGTGTACAATTATACAAAGATACAATCATACAATAATACAAAGAGACAATTTCGTCTAACCACCGGATTAAACGGAGTGTATATGCAAATTGAAATCGATCTGCTCTCGAAGATACCAATTTACGTGCAGATCATCGACCAGGTCAAACACATGATTGCAACGGGCAGTCTGAAGCCTGGTGACCAGCTCCCCACTGTGCGGCAAATGGCGACAGACTTGCGGGTAAATTTCAACACGATTGCCCGTGCTTACCGGATGCTAGATGACAAGGGTCTGATCTCTACCCAACATGGACGCGGTACCTATATCTTGCCGCCATCTTCGGAAGAGAACGGGGAGCGCTTGCGTCGCCAGGATATCGAATGGTTGACGCGTCATTACCTGAACGAAGCTGCGGGTTTAGATTACACGGCTGAAGAAGTTAGAAAGATATTTGAAAGGTATATCATTCAATGGATCGAAGGTGGGGCGCCACCTCCAGAACACAAACAATAAATAGAGAGGAATTTATTATGAAAAACCCAACGTACCAACGTATGCGCAAGTCCGATGCCAACGATCCCCGTATCAATGGCGTTGCAGGAGTCTTATTTGCTTTCTTTCTCACCATCGCCACTGCAGGCGCGGTGATCATGGGGATAGAAAATGTAGATGCGTGGGTGATTATTGTCTTTACCATTGCATTCACTTTGGTCGGCCTTTATTTTATGTTTGCTTTGAAGATCGCCGATCAATGGGAGAAGGCTGTTGTGCTGCGCTTTGGACGATACCGCGGATTGCTTGGCCCGGGGTTGTTTTGGATCGTCCCCATTGTAGATACTGTTCCCGAATGGATCGACCACCGTGTGATGGTGACGCCCTTCAGTGCTGAAAAAACATTGACCAAGGATACCGTTCCCGTCGATGTGGACGCGGTTCTGTTCTGGATGGTGTGGGATGCCGAGAAGGCAGCTCTAGAAGTCGAGGACTATAAGATGGCCATAGCTTGGGCCGCGCAAACCGCGCTGCGCGAAGTCATTGGCCAGATGGATTTGGCCGATATCCTGGTAGGGCGCGCCAAGATGGACGAGGATTTGCAGAAGATCATCGATGAGCGCACAACGCCTTGGGGTGTCACCGTGCAATCGGTCGAGATCCGTGATATTGTCATCCCTCAGGAGTTAGAAGACACTATGTCACGCCAGGCGCAGGCCGAACGTGAACGCCAGGCCCGGGTGATCTTGGGTGAATCCGAGAAGCAAATCGCCGACTCGTTTTCCGAGGCTTCCAAAGCCTATGTTGATAATCCCACTGCCTTACACCTGCGGGCCATGAACATGCTCTTCGAAGGCCTGAAAGAAAAAGGCGCCATGGTCATTGTCCCCAGCAGCGCGGTGGACACCATGAATCTGGGCGGCCTGAGCGGAATGGTATCGCTGGCGAAAACTTCTGAAATCAAAGAATAATCCCGATTGTTGGAAATATGATATTTTGGCTCAGGGCCGCTGAACTGCCCTGGGCCAGTCGGGATGAAAGGAGCCTCTCATGGATGAAATCAAGAAATGGGAATACCAGGTTCTTACAATAGGTTCGTTCTGGTCTGGAACGAAGGATGAACAAATTGCCGCCACACTGAATGCCTGGGGGGAAGAGGGGTGGGAAGCCATCCATGTATACACTCCCTCTAATAGCAACAAGGTGACGATTGTTGCCAAAAGGCCTTTGACTGAATCTGTTCGCAGACAGCGAACCCGGCTGCAACGAGATTGGTAATGTTTTTGTGATGAGGATGACTCTATGGCTTATCATAGTGCACATATTGCCGCTGCGGCGGCAGCAAAGAAACGAAGACTTGCAGAAGAAGCTGAGGAAGAAAAAATGACTAAGTACAATGATGAAAACACCGAGAAATGGGAATACAAGATCGTGCGCTCTGAATCTGGTGCGTTCCGGAATCCAAATGTTTTGGCAGCCCTTGTAGAAGAGGAGGCCTTAGCAGGGTGGGAAATGCTGGAGAAATTCGACAATCGTCGTGTCCGATTCCGACGCTCCGTTGATGCTCGCAAACGTGATGAGATGCTCCCAAATGGCTATGATCCCTATCGCACAAATTATGGCGGCTCGCTCACGCGGACGGGCATAATGATTGCCCTTGGCTTGCTAATGCTTGGGGTATTTATGTTCAGCCTGTTGGCGTACCGAGGGGGATCTAGTTTTCCCATCGCAGGGGTCGTTCCTGTGATCGCGATTCTTGTGTTAATTATTGCAATTGCCGCGGTAGTCGCGGTTGCCCGATCCCGTTGATCATAATTTTGTTTCACGTGCAACAGGTTTCCGAAGGCAGGAATCGTGTTTCACGTGAAACTTCCTTTGAGAATATACAGGAAAATCGATGGATATTTTCGTTCGTGCATTGAATCCGTTTTTGATGATTGCCATGCCGCTTGGCCTGGGTGTTGTTCTTGCAAAACGCTGGAAGGTGGAGTGGAAAATCTTTGGTGTTGGAGCCGTTGTGTTTATCGCCTCCCAAGTTTTACATATCCCCTTCAATCAGTGGGTATTATCTCCAGGTATCGAGCGATTTGGATTAAATGGGGCCGAGAGTGGAAGCGGGTTAGTAGCCCTGGCGGTCTTGTATGGGTTATCTGCGGGAGTGTTCGAAGAGAGCGCGCGATATCTGGCCTATCGTTTTTGGTTGAGGGATGAGAGAATCTGGAAATCAGCAGTGATGTTCGGAGCTGGGCATGGCGGCATCGAAGCTATCCTTCTCGGAGCGCTAGCCCTTTATGCCTTGATCCAAGCCTTGGTTTTGCGTGGTACAGATTTGACGCAGGTCCTGCCCCCAGAGCAGATCCAGTTAGCTCAATCCCAACTTGAGTTTTATTGGTCTATGCCATGGCATCTAGCTTTGATGGGAGCCGTAGAACGAGTCGGTGCACTGTGCTTTCATCTGTCGGCTGCGGTGCTGGTGTTGCAGGCCTTTACACGTCAGAACCCCTTGTGGGTTGGTGCAGCCATCCTCTGGCATACTGCCATCAACGCGCTGTCATTGATTGCATTGCAGGTTTGGGGCGTCTATATCAGCGAGGGGGTCGTGCTTTTCATGGGATTACTGAGTATCGGAATCGTGCTGTTGTTGCGCGATGATCACGGGGAGCAAGAACATGCTTCGGATGCGCCTCCCATGCTAAACATTGAGCCCGGACAACCTGTATTTTCAGAAAAAAATCTGGAAGACAGCAAATACATTTCATAGGTGCTTTTATGGATAATTCGCAGATGATTGAGTTAAAAGGATTGTCGAAATCTTTTGGCAATGTACAAGCTGTCGACAATTTGTCGTTCTCTGTACAGGCCGGGGAGATCTTTGGTTTATTAGGTCCCAATGGGGCCGGAAAGACGACCACCATCCGTATGTTAAGTGCTTTGATTGGGCCGAGTGCCGGAAAGGCTTGGGTTCACGGTTTTCAGGTGGGGCGGCAGGATCAGGAGATCCGTCGGAGTGTAGGCATCTTGACCGAGTCGCCTGGATTGTATAACCAGCTTAGCGCTGAGAGGAACCTCGATTTCTATGCCCAAATGTATGCTGTGGATGATACGGCTGGATTCACCGGACAGGTGGAGCACTATCTGAAAATGCTGGGTTTGTGGGAGCGACGTCATGAGGCCGTGGGCACGTTCTCCAAAGGAATGCGACAGAAATTGGCCATTGCCAGGGCGCTGCTGCATGAGCCCAACGTGCTCTTTTTGGATGAGCCTACCAGCGGTCTTGATCCGCAGGCAGCACGCATGTTACGAGGTTTTATCTCTGATCTGAAGAGCGATGGACGAGCGATAATTCTATGTACCCATAACCTTGATGAGGCAGATCGATTATGCGATCGCATCGCGGTGCTCAAAGGCAACTTGTTGGCGTTAGATACGCCCACAGCGCTGCGACGAAAACTATTCGGTCGCAAAGTTGTTTTTCATTTGAAAAAGGCTGAGGCGCGTTTTGCTGATATCGTAGAACGCTTTGAGATCGTACAGTCTACCGAATTTATCGAAAACAAGCTTGTGATAGGGCTGGATGAGCCAGAGCAACATAACCCCAAACTCGTCAGAGCGTTAGTTGAAGCAGGCGCTGAGATTCAATTCGTTGGCGAACTGCGTCGCAGACTTGAAGATGTTTACCTACAGTTAGTGAACCAAGAGAATTGATGGTGTTGCTATGAAGAAAATCTGGACTCTGATCCGAAAAGAATGGGCCGAAGTATTCAAAAACCGCTTTGTACTGTTCACTGTTGCTTTCCTACCTTTGCTATTCACAGCATTGCCGTTGATCATTCTCTATTTCAGTAGATCTTCTGGAGATTGGAGTGATGCCATGGCGTTGTCAGATTTGCCACCTCAATTCCTTGAGATGTGCAGCGGATTGGACACCAGTGGCTGTATGCAGTATTTTATCGTCAGTCAGTTCATGCTTTTGTTCATGATGGTGCCGATGATCGTGCCAATCACCTTTGCCTCTTATTCTATTGTGGGGGAGAAGACCACCCGCACTCTCGAGCCTTTGCTGGCAACTCCGATTACGACTTTGGAACTTTTAGCGGGCAAGGCGCTGGCGGCGTCCATTCCGGCAGTGGTGGCAACTTGGCTGAGCTTCTTCTTGTATATGGTCGGGGTGCGAATGTTGGCAGTCAGTCCAGGAGTTTTGGGGAAGTTGATCGACCCCTTGTGGTTAAGCGCTATCTTTGTGGTGGGGCCCTTGTTAGCCTTGGCTGGAGTCAGCCTGGCGGTGATGATCTCCTCCCGGGTCACGGACCCACGGGTTGCGGAACAAATCTCTGCTATCTTCGTGTTGCCTTTAATTGGTTTATTTGTTGGTCAATCCACGGGGTTGATCTTCGTCAATGAACAGATCATTTTGTGGATGGCAGTAGGGTTATTGGTTCTCGATGCGGGGTTGTTTGCTTTTGCAATCCAACTTTTTCAACGTGAGACGATCCTGACACGTTGGAAGTAGGTGTCGCCAATCGCGAAAATCCTTCCTCTAATTTTCCAATTTGCGGTTAGAATAATAATGTCCCTCTTTGTGCCATAACATAGAGGTGATGTTTTCAGGGTAAATTAATGAAACGAGCTATTCCATTTTTGTTGATATTGGTTCTCTTGATGTCTCCCTATTTTGCAGCGGCTCAGGTTGAATCTGATCCCCTGGTTATCAGCTTAGGCAAAGATTTTGGCTACGCTGCGGGCGTGAAAATCCAGGGCAGCTTTTCTTTGAAAGCGCGCTCACCTGATGACCTGGTGCGTGTCGATTATTTGATCGATGATATTATCGTTCATACGGCGACTGAACCTCCTTTTCGTTATCAGTTCAATACGGCGGATTTCTCAGTGGGTGAGCACAGTTTTAAGGCCATTGGCTATCGTGAAAATGGCTCTCAGATCGTTTCTAGTGAGTTTACGCGCGAATTTATCGGTGTTAAGCAGGCTTGGGACAATGTGGGCAAACTCATCGTGCCACTATTTGTCGTTGTAGGGGGTGTCTCTCTACTGGCTGCACTGGGATCTGTGAATTTTGGAAGAAAACGAGATATCAAACTGGGAGAATATGGTCTGGCTGGCGGTGTTGTTTGTCCACGTTGCCAGTTGCCGTATACAAGGAATGTTCTAGCCCCAAACCTGGTAGTTGGGAAGTTATCCCGATGCCCGCATTGTGGTAAATGGGCCGTCCTGCCACGTGCCTCTCAGATTGCTCTAGAAGCGGCTGAAGATCGTTATGCTATAAAAGGTGTAATCGACTTAGAAGCGCGAGATAATGAAAAGGATTATCGCAAGTTGCTCGATGACTCTCGTTTTGAGGATTGAGGAAAAGAGAAGATTATGGCTACTCTCAGTCAAGAGAACCCAGATGTAGAAAATCTGAACAGATTGGTTGAAATCAATCAGATACTGAATTCAGAGCTCGAACTGAGGCAGCAGTTGAAACATATTCTAAGCACAGTGGTAGATATCCTCGCCTGTGAAGCCACTTCTCTGATGTTTTACGATGAAGATGAACAATTGTTGAAATTTACAGTCTCCATAGGCGCGGAGTCCGAAGACCTTGAATCCATTCCAGTTCCCCTCGAAGGCAGCATCGCTGGGATAGTGTTCACACAAAACCAACCCATGCTGATAAATGATGTCTCCCAAGAGCCAAATCACTACACTGTAGTTGAAGAGATGACCGGTTTTAAAGTACGTAGCCTACTGGGGGTGCCGATAAATATTCGCGACCAAACCATCGGTGTTTTAGAAGGCTTGAACAAATTGGATGGTGAATTTACGGATCAAGATTTGCAGCTTCTCTCCTTGATAGCTGGACAAGCCGCAGTGGCCATCAACAATGTGCGCATCATCAACGAGCTGCAGAATGCCTATGAAGAGTTACGGAAAGCTGACAAGCTTAAAGCTGATTTTATGGCCGTTGCCTCCCATGAGCTGCGCACGCCCCTGGGCATCATTCTAGGGTATGCGACGTTCCTGAAGGAAGAAGCCGAGGGAGATCTTTCAGAGCTTGCTGAAACTGTACATACTGCCGCAATGCGATTACGCACTTTGCTGGAAGATATGACCAATATGAACTTGTTACATACAGGCGCCACTGAGCTTCGGCTTCAACCCTTGCAGGTTCAGTCAATGATCAGCGAAGTGTTTGATGATGTATCTCAAATGGCTGAGTCAAGAGAGTATCAGATTGACTTAATCTTGCCATCCCAAGAACTCTGGATTAATGCAGATGTGCGGCTCCAAAAGGTATTTGAAAAGCTATTGAATAATGCCATGCGGTTTACGCCACCAAACGGTGAGATCACCTTGCAAGTATCGAGCTCTGATGAAGAGATTCTCGTCGAGATCAAAGATAGTGGGATCGGCATTGCACCCGAAGAAGTCGAACGCATCTTTGAACAGTTCTATCAAATAGAACATCACATGAGACGTCGTTATGAGGGTCTGGGTTTGGGGTTAGCAATTGCTCGGGGGATGGTAGAACTTCACCAGGGCCGGATATGGGCGGCATCAGATGGCCCAGGAAAAGGATCCACTTTCAAGGTTCAACTACCGAGATATTATCCTTGAATGAAAAAGCTGGCTTCACGTTGAGCCAGCTTTTTGTTTATTCTCAAGCCCCATGTTCAAGGGCCCAGTTCTCGATTTTTTCCTCCACCTGCTCTAAAAAGATATCCAGAGCCTCGACGCGTTCTGGGAAATCCTCGCCCAGCAATCCCAGTTGCTCAAAGGCCGATTGCCATTCTTGGATATCAGCATCGCCCTCTGGGAGACAACCGACGACCTGAGTCCATATATGCAGTAGGGGCCAGATCACGTCCTTTGGCTTTGGGCTGGCTAACAGAGCTTCGAAGGCGCGCGCGTAGTAGCCTTTGCGGTAAGGATGAATACCAGGCGGTCGATTGATAATGGACGTGGCATCGAAGGTAATCTTCCACACCGACACCCAATCATGAAGTGTTTCGACTTCCACGCGAGGCGCTCCAAGCAAGCCCATCAATCCAGCATACATTCCTGGCTGCTCCAAGGCTTGCACACGTCTGGCGAAGGCAATTAGAAAACGTCGATCTGTGAGAGGCTCACCTACCAACAGCGCCAGTGCATTGGCAGTATCATCGATGCACTTCAGGTACTCGGTGACAGTTTGATGATTGCTCGTTGTGGGCGATTCATGCAAAGACATCCAACCCTTGCGAGCATTTTCGATCAAAGTGCGCACACGTATCGCCGTATGATCTTCCCGATGAAACATCCCTCGAACTGTGGCGATAGTGAAGTCGAGGAAATGTTGGGGATCATGCATAACTTGGGCGTTATACAAGCTTGGCCCCATCCAGGGGTGCACACGTAATTCTCGACCTTTCAAATATTCCTTTTGAGAATGGTGCTCGATATCCAGATGGACTTCGTCAGTAAGCCTTAGGATTTCACGTGCCACCCTGGGGGTATCTGTGTGGATGAAGACAAGGTCAATATCCGTGGTGTTTCCAAGCAGGGGATCTTCCCCCATCACCAGCGAACCTCGCAAATATGCGGCCAAGATATCATAATTAGCCCGCGTGATTTTTTCTACGGTTGTATCAGCAAATTGTTTCAGGATACCAGAAGTAATTTGCATCTCTCTTCCTCCTTACTCCGGAGCAGGACTCGACTCAATGATCAGTTATCAATTTTGATATCGAGCGGCAGCTCAGTTTGGAAGGGGGGTAACTCCAAGCTTTGGCGGATGCGATTCTCAACCAGTTGCAGGTCTTCTAAGTTGGCAACGTAGTTAAGATTGTTCGTATCAATGGTTAGAATTTTGGGTCCGTTGAAACCATCTCCAAAAAAATCCTCATAAGCCTGATTTAGCTCGGCAATATAGCCTGAATCCATATCTCTTTCGTAAGGTCGATCTCGGTGTGCGATACGTTGCATCAGCACATCGGTGCTTGCTCGCAAATAGACGATTAGATTTGGGAGATGGATTTTTTCAGCTAAGGCATCATGCACTTGGTGATAGGTGTCGAGTTCATCATTTTCGAGGTTGATCCCGGCAAAAAGAGCGTCTTTTTTGAACGTGTAATCTGCAATCACATTCTTCCCCGGTTTCAGAAGTTTAGAAACAGCCCGCTGCTGATGATAGCGGCTGAGCAAAAAGAAAATCTGGGTTTGAAATGCATATCGCTCTCGATCGGAATAGAAATCTGCTAGAAACGGGTTTTCTTCGAATACTTCCAGAAGCATTTCAGCTTCAAATATTGGTTGTAGAAGACGGGCTAATGTGGTTTTGCCGACACCGATGACGCCTTCGATCGCGATGTACATATTCCCTCGAATTCGCTTTGTTTGGAGAGGTATCAATTTTCTTCAAGGATACCAGCCTTTGATTTCTGCCACAAGGTTCTTGACAAATGCGAATCTAACATTACAATAATAGTGCAGAATAATTTCAAATTACAAGGAGAGCGATATGGCTGGTCTCAACCGTGTACAACTAATTGGTCATTTGGGAAAAGATCCGGAGAGCCGATACACCCCCTCCGGGCGGCAGGTCTGTTCCTTCAGTATCGCCGTTGGACGTCGCTGGAAGGGCTCCAATGGGGAAGAAAAACAGGCTACAGATTGGTTCAATGTGGATGCCTGGGGTCGTTTGGGGGAGATATGCCAACAGTACCTGGGCAAAGGACGATTGGTGTTTGTGGAAGGGCGCCTGCAAATCGATCGAGTTGAGGGTGACGGCGATACTCGCTTTTTCACCAAGGTGGTAGCTTCTCAGATGCAAATGCTTGACCGCAAGCCTGAAGAATCTGAAGAGGCCCTCGAATTGGTCGAAGAAGAATAAGGGCCTTGCAGACTCCCTTGGGGTTGATTGCTACATCCCTAACAAATACTATGCTCGCGCCTCGAGTTCCAGCAACCAGGCTTTCGTTTCCAAGCCTCCGTACCCGCTATACCCATGCAACTTCCCACCAGAGCTGATCACCCGGTGACAAGGGATCACTAAGGGGATTGGGTTGGTGGCTTCGGCTCGGCCCACAGCGCGCGAGGCCTTGGGGTTACCGACTTGAGCGGCGATCTCACCATATGTGCGTGTTTCACCTCGTGGAATTTCACAGGTTGCCCTGAGTGCTTTTTGTTGAAAAAGTGTCATCACTGACCAATCGATGGGCAAATCGAACGTCTCTCGCTCACCGCTTAGAAATTCCCCAATTTGACGTGTGCACTCTTCCGTGCGCTGCTCATCATGGACTACTACGCGCTGATGACGTTTATCCAGGGCTTCGGTAAACTTATTATTGTCATCTAGTAGCGAAACCGCCATAAGTCCATTTTCACCGATGGCAACCCAAACTACGCCAAGGGGTGTAGTGATAGTACTCCCAACATAGATAGTTTCAGAATTCATAATTACTCCAATAAACTGTTCAACCTGCCGATGTGCAACAGTGAACGTTTAATAATTCGTCACCATATCGATCATGCCGCGCTCTCGAGCGCGATGTTCGCACCAAAAGAAAATTACTGCGGCGAGCACGGCAAAGACGGCTGTCAGACCCAGTAGGATGCCCATTAATTGGGCATTATTGAATCCCGAAAGGGTGGGAAAGGCTTCAGCTACAGAGCCAACCAGAGAGCGCCGTAATAACTCCAGCCAATATGTGATAGGCATGAAAAAGCCCACCGGACGCAAGAATTTGGGTAGCACCTCCAGCGGGAAGATGGCGCCGCTAAAAAGGTATAGCGCCCCTGCAGTGATATCGCCAATGAACCAGACATGTTGTGCGATAAGCAAGGTGATCCCAGCCAGCATGAGTCCCATCATCGCCAGCATGATTACCCCGATAAATAAGGATAGAAAGAACAATCCCCAGTTCACCTCGGCCAGTTCGATCTGTACATGCAGGAAGGCAACGCCGAATAAGATCGTGATCAGCACCGAGATCGAAGAGACGATGAAACGCGCCACACCTCTACCGAGCAAATAGGTTGGCATGTGGATGGGAGCGACGTACATATACTTGAGGGTTTTGTAATGCTCGCGGTCGTCGATCACAGCCCAAGAGATGCCGGTCATTACTCCACCGACGTACATATAGAAAGCGTTGCCCAGGTAGATGTAGGGAAAGATCGGTGTATCGAAGTTCCCATTGGTGATGATGCTGTACATAACCACCAAGATAGCCGCACCTGCAAGCGGTTTGGCGATGGAGTAGATTGCGAAAAGAAATGGATCTGTCCAGTTAGATTCGATCTGCCACCCCAGCCAGGCGGCGATGCGGAATGTGCGTGTGAATGTGCTGCGATCAGGGATTAGGGATTGGATGTAAGTAATTGCTGATTTGCTTGTTTGCATAGTTGCCCTTTTTTTACCGCCTGCTCTCGGTCAAGCGGCCCTCGCGGATGGCCAATTTCTCCATATATGATAGGAGCAATTTGGCCGCGGTGAGAAAGATCACACACAGGATTGCGAGGATGCCCATTTCTACTGACACGCTGAGAAAGCCCAGAGCGGCCCCAGATGGGAATACCAATTGACGCATCGCATCTAATCCCAAGGTTAGAGGGATGATTGATGCGGTCGCTGCTACCCAAATGTTAAAGCTCTTGATGGGGAAGTAGAACCCCGAAAACAGGTATACCGGCTCCTGGGCAAGGTTGGAAAGATGCCAGGCTTCGCGGCTTAGGAGCAAGAACAGCGAGGCGAATAACATCCCCATGCCATACAACGCCACCATTGCTAAGGTGAAAACTAGAAAGAGTTGACCAAAACTGGCTACAGCATAAGGGATCTTGAAGACCCAACTTCCCAGGATGGTGATAGCCAAGGCTCTCAATGTGGTGGCTACCAGGCCGCCTAATGCCATCCCGAGTAAGATCGCCATCATTGAGTTGGGTGCCATAATGTACAAAGACAGATTGCCCATCTCTTTTTCCCAATAGAGTTGGCTGGACATACTCCAAAGCACATTCATCCAGAAAGCCGTCATCGCTCCGCCCATAACCACAAAGCCGACATATTCATCCGGCGCGTCAATAGCCCGGTAGACAAACACATAGGCCGAAACTGCCAGCATTGGCAACAAAATATCAAAGATCATCCACGACTTTTCGCGCTGCTGCCCAATGATGCGTGGGTACGCGCGGGCGATTACGGTTTGGAAGAACAATTTGACGCCCGTATTTTTCTCAAGCTGCTGACTGCTGTCAGCGGACAGCGGTCTGTCGTCTGCTATCTGTGGTCTATTGCTCACCTGCTTCTACCTCCTCCATGCTGCGACCCACCAGGTCGACGAAAACATCTTCCAAGGTAGGTTCGCGCTTCTGCAGGTTGAGAATATGCACATCGTTCGAGGTCATCATGTTGACTACACCACCCAGAGCATCGTCTTTCTCAAGGATCAGGTCCAATTCGGCAGAGCCATCTTTGGGAGCATGAACCACTTTCCTCACTCCGGGCAACTCTTCGAAGGAATCCACATTCAGCCCGTTCAGGGGGCTGACCTCCATCTTGAAGATGGCATCCTGTTGAAGTCGGCGTTTCAAATTGGCAGGTTGATCACAGGCCAAAACTCGCCCTTCGTTGATAATCGCCACGCGGTCACACAGCTCATCAGCTTCGACCATATAGTGTGTGGTCAGCAGCAGGGTGCGGGTGTGGTCTTCGTCGATCCAATCGCGGATGAAACCGCGCACGTCACGCGATGCTCCCACATCGAGGCCCAGGGTCGGCTCGTCCAGGAAGAGCACATCGGGGTTGGTCATAAAACCGCGCACAATATTCATCTTCTGGCGCAGGCCGGTGGAGAGATCAGATGATTTTGTGTTGATACGATCTCCGAGACCGACAATCTCGAGCAGTTGTTTGATGCGCCGATTGGCCTCCTTGGAGGGGATGCCGTAAAACTGGCTGAACATCCAAAGATTTTCGCGCACGGTGAGCAAACCATAACCGGACGACTCGCCCCCCGAGACCATATTGATGCGAGAGCGTACCTTTGGGGGGTCCTTGATGACATCGAAACCGCTAACACAAGCCTGGCCGGTAGTAGGCGCCAGCAGGGTTGTGAGGATCTTGATCAGTGTGGTTTTGCCCGCTCCATTAGGGCCCAGCAGCCCAAACAATTCTCCTTGGGGAATTTCCAGATCGACCTTGTGCAGGGCTTCCAGTTCCTTGGGGTCAGATTTCTTTCCACCGCGAATCTTATAGATTCGCCCTAAGTTTTGTGTGTGAATGGCTGAGTTCATGAGAATATGATTAAAACTATCAGATTTGATGGTTTATCGTAGGTTAAGCGTAGGGTAAGCGTCAAGCAATTTTCGAAGTCTTTTAGTATATTTATCCTCGAAGGGCGATTTCTCTTCTTCTCCTCCTTAGAGAGAGCCGGGTATGGCGAACCCGGCTCTCGGTGATTCTGGCGTAAATAAGGGACTATCAGGCAGGGATTTGTTCAGCCAATAACTCTTGTAGTTGAACTTTGTGCAGAATAGGGTGCATGACAGCATGTTCCAGCATAGCGTCAATACAGTAACGGGTGCCCCAATTGGACTCATACTCTCGTCTATAAAAGGCTTTTTCATCAACATCAGCCAGGGGGGTGCTCCAGCGTTCGATCAAGTGTGTGATATAGCCGTCAGCCTGGGCTGCGATGACATCCAATGCTGGTGCCGGTTCGATCATAGGGTCTGGCAATTCTAGTTGTTTACAGATCCAGGTGATATAGCCGCGGTCTGCTCTAAGAACGTGCGATAGCAGTGCTTCTAAGGAGACATAACTTGGATCGTCGGTCTCAGGTAACGTAAGATCAACTTTCTTGGCTTCCTTCCAAGCTGCAAGGCATTCACGTAGATACAACCCGCGCAGATGAACCATGGTGCGCGCGCCACCGTATCGGTATTCAGGGAGAGGGTTTGTTTGTATCGGTGTCATGAGTTTGTTTCCTTAAATTTCTCATTCATCGCCAGAAGCCAACTCACGATTGGCTCAAGGTTCCGATAGTGCTCAAAACAGTAATCCACTAATGCCGCTGAATGCAGCTCTGCTGGATGTCCGCTTTCATTCCCAGCGGTCAACCCGCTATATAATAGCAACTCTGCATTTTTGTGTTCGGGATCGTATCCGCGTGGCACGCGTTTATAGGTCTTTTGCCCGACTCCGTAGCCTTTCTCGGCTACATCAACAACAGTCTGTGCCAAAGCAGGACCAAGTTCAGGGTCTACAACGGCCTCACGGTAGGCCTTGAGGATCGGTTTAGCAAAGGAATATAACCCCACCCCTAGCATCAAGTTATCAGCATCCAGGTGAAAGTAGTATCCAGGATTTTCGAACTTGGCGCCCTCCCCAACCCAGAACCACAACCCCAGGTTTGTTTTATAGGGAGTCTTGTCCTTAGAAAAGCGCGTGTCCCGGTAAATGCGAAAGATGGATTTATTGACGCGCGGGTCAGCGTTGACGCCGGGGGATATTTCTCCTAAGCGCTCCCCCATAGCGACCACAAAATCGCGTGCTGGGGTCATGACAAAATTCTCGAAATCAGGTTTGTGCTCTGTGAACCAGGTCTTGTTATTATTGGCAGCTAGTTCAACGAAGAATAGGATGGCTTCTTCGGAAAATCCATTGAAGGGGGAAGAGGGCATATCGTTTGCTCCTTGGGCATCAACTTATCAGGTCTGACGGAACGCGGATCCATTATATTCGAACTAATGTTCTAGCACAAGTTTAGCAAACTTAAAGAATCGGATTCTTTAAGTCCAATTTGATGAAATTCTTCGAACCTCTGTGCTATAATGCCGATTAGTCACATAGTCTGGTAGTTGCATAGTCTGGTGGCCTTTCATTCTATTTGGCTATTTGACAATCAGACTAAGAGACTACAGACTAACCATGTCATTCGTCCATCTCCATACTCACACAGAATATTCCTTGCTCGATGGCTTCAGCAATATCAAGAAGCTGGTTCAGCGCGCCGCAGAATTGGAGATGCCCGCCTTGGCGATCACCGATCATGGCACCATGTTCGGCGCGATCGACTTCTATAAGGCAGCCACGGATGCTGGCATCAAGCCTGTGATTGGGTTGGAAGCGTATATGGCAGCCCGGCGGATGACCGACCGGATTGCTCAATACGACAAGAAGTCGTCGCATTTGTTGCTCTTAGCCCAAAACCAAACCGGGTATCAGAATCTGTTGAAGATTGCATCTGCAGCCCAGTTGCAAGGCTTCTATTATTTTCCACGTATTGACCATGAATTCCTTGCCGAACATGCTGACGGGCTGATCTGCACATCAGGTTGCATGGCGGCCGAGATTCCCCGTTTGATCAATCGCGGTGATCTCAAAGGAGCCCGAACAAAATTAGATTGGTATTACGACGTCTTCGGGGCGGAGAATTTCTATCTAGAACTCCAGGAACACGAAATTCCAGAGTTGCACAATATCAACAAGGCCCTGCTGGAACTCGGCCCGCGCTACAACGCTCGCTATGTAGCTACCAACGATGTCCACTACATCAACCCTTCCGATGCGGAGTTGCAGGATATCTTGTTGGCTGTGCAGACCGGCTCACTTTTGACCGATCCCAAGCGCATGCGCATGTCCGATAGCACGTACTATCTGAAAAGTGCTGAAGAGATGAGCCGAATCTTTGTCGAAGTTCCCGAAGCGCTTACCAACACGCTGCTCATCGCTGAGCGCTGCGAAGTCGATTTGGGATTCAAAGGCTACCGCCTGCCCGATTTTCCTGTTCCCGAAGGCTATGATACGCAATCATATTTGCGAGAGTTATGTGAGCGCGGCCTGGAATGGCGCTACGGTTCCAACGCGCAAAACGAAGTTTATCAGGAGCGCCTGAATTACGAACTCGAGATCATCCATACCATGGGCTTTGATGCCTACTTCTTGATCGTTTGGGATTTATGCCAATATGCCAAGAAGCAAGGTATCTGGTACAACGCCCGAGGTTCCGCAGCGGGTTCGATTGTGGCCTATGCCTTGGAGATCACCCTGGTTGATCCCATCGAGCATGAGCTGATTTTCGAGCGTTTCCTCAACCCTGGGCGTGTCTCCATGCCCGATATCGACCTGGATTTCCGCGACGACCGCCGTGCTGAGATGATGGAATACACCGCTCACAAATACGGCGATGACAAGGTTGCCCAGATCATCACCTTTGGCACCATGAAAGCCCGTGCTGCCATCCGCGATGTCGGGCGTGTCAAAGATATCCCCATCAACGAAGTCGACCGCATTGCCAAACTGATCCCCGCCATCCCAGGAAAGCCTGTAACAATTGAACAGGCGCTGGAAACCGTTCCTGAATTCAAGCAAGCATACAAATCTACTGCTTACATACAAGATTTAATCGATACAGCCATGGGGATGGAAGGTGTGGTTCGGAATGCTGGGACTCATGCTGCGGGAGTGGTGGTCACAGATAAGCCTATTATTGAGTATTTACCTCTCCACCGGCCTACTGGCTCAGCACAGGACAGCCCGGTCAAAACTGTTACTCAGTTCGAAATGTCGGTCATCGACGAGCAGGGCTTGCTCAAGGTCGATTTCCTGGGCCTCTCCACGCTGACGGTGATGGCCCGGGCATGCGACCTGATAAAAGAACGGCACGGGGTAGAGTTCAACCTCAATAATATTCCCTTAGACAATCCTGAAACGTACGAACTCCTTGGACGCGGCGAGACAGCCGGGGTTTTCCAGGTTGAAGGGGCTGGGATGCGGCGCAACCTGGTGCAGATGAAGCCGAAGAACCTGGATCATGTGATCGCCATGGTCGCTCTCTTCCGCCCTGGGCCGATGGATTTCATTCCTAGCTACATCAAACGTATGCATGGCCAGGAAGAGATCGAATACCTGCATCCCGAGTTAGAGCCGATTTTGGGGGAAACCTACGGAATTACGGTCTATCAGGAGCAAATCATGTATACGGCCATGAACATGGCTGGGTACACGGCTTCCGAAGCGGATTTTTTGCGCAAAGGCGTCGCCAAGAAAAAAGCCGATGTGCTCTTGCAGCAGCGTAACCGCTTTGTGGGTGGGGCAGTCGAGAATGGCGTTTCAGAAGAGGTTGCTAACAAAATCTTCGATAATTGGGAGGCCTTCGCACGCTACGGCTTCCCCAAAGGCCATGCCGCCGATTATGGCGTTATCGCAGTGCAAACCGCGTATCTCAAAGCCCATTACCCTGTTGAGTATATGACGGCGCTGCTTTCGGTCGAGTTGAACAATTCCGACAAAGTCGCTACTTATGTTGCCGACTGCCGTCGTATGGGCATAGAAGTCTTGCCGCCGGATATCAATTCCAGTGCCTGGGATTTCACGATAGAAGACGAGAGATTAGAAACTGAAGACGGAAGTGAAGCCGATCCCCCGCTTGATCAGAGTAATCACGAAGAGTCCCCCGACTCTGGTCAAAGTATCCGATTTGGTTTGGGTGCGGTCAAGAATGTTGGGCATGGACCTGTAGATACATTGCTAGAAGCTCGTAAAGAAGGCCCATTTGACGACCTCGACGATTTTGTCCGGCGTGCCGATTTGCGCAAAGTCGGCAAACGCGCCCTGGAATGCCTGATCAAAGTAGGGGCTTTAGATGTCTTTGGTACGCGCCCCGCCTTGTTCGATGCCCTCGACCGGATTGTCTCCATTAGCTCTTCCTATTTCGCAGCTGCCGATTCTGGACAAATGACCATGTTTGGGCCGGGTACCGGCCTGGACGAAAGTATCGAATTGCCCGCTTTCAATGCCGAAGTCACCCGCCGCGAGCAGCTCGATTGGGAGCGCGAGTTAATTGGCCTCTATGTTTCTGATCACCCCCTCAGCACAGTGATGGAAGCCATCGATCAGAACGTGACGCATTATTCCACCGAACTGGTCGAGACAAACGATAAGCAGCTCGTTCGGGTTGCCGGCCTGATCTCTCGCATCCGGCCTCATACCACCAAAAAAGGCGCCCCCATGGGATTCGTTACCCTTGAAGATGTACAAGGGATGATCGACCTGGTGGTTTTTCCCAGAACTTGGGAGAAGTACCGCGATCTGATCGATTTCGACGCCATTGTGATGGTCGATGGCAAAGTGGACGCCCAAGGTGCCGAACCCAAAATACTGGTCGACCATTTCAGCACAGAGCTGAATCATGTCACCCCTTTGGAGCAGACTGATCCTCCCTCTGCTGGACAATCCGGCCCAAGGTTTGGCGTGGTACCAGATCCTCAACCTGATATGCGCCCCCAGCCAGGATCCACGAAATCTACCTCCCAAAAAAATGCCGCAGAGCAGCCATCTTATGAGCCCGATGCATGGGATGACGACGGCCTGCCTCCTCCCCCTGATGCATTTCCAGATGATTGGGGAGAGACTACCGGAGTTCCTTTGGTGATTGCCGATGCACCTGTGGTAGCTGACGATGTTGATGATAAAACTGAGGAACCGCAAGAGACGGTATCACTGGTCGAAGAGGCTTTATCCTTAGCTCAAGAATTCCAGGAAGTGCAGCAGTTACACCAGTTGCAGGAAGTCATCGAAGAAGAAACCGCGCTGGATTCTGCTTCTTCCGATCCCGATCTAAAAGATGTGATTGCTGAACCGCCTCTTCCGGCGATCCAACCCCTGCCCAAATTGGATGGTGATGACGTCCACATGGTCACGGTCATTATGAGACCTTCATTGGGCCGCATCCGTGATAGTTTATTAATGCGCCGTATCTTTGGAAAGCTGATCAGCTACCCTGGTGTAGATCGCTTCGCTTTCCACATCTTCGAGGATGGGCGTGGCTACCTGCTGGATTTTCCCAATTATTCTACTCGTCTGAACCCCGACTTGATCTCTGAATTGCATGCCCTGGTGGGGGAAGAAAATATACGCATCGAAACGATCACTTTTCAATGATCCTTTTATGCTCAGGGTACTCGGGCTGCAAAAAATAAGAATACTCACCACCAAGACACGAAGACACATGAGAGGCAATTCTTGTCGTGATGTTTTCGTGGTGCTATATCTAGCATTCCCAATGCTCTTTTTGGCTTGCTCTTCCGTCCCTTCGATCGAAGAAATTCCCGTAGAACTAACCTCAACCGAAGCTGCGACACATGCATATCAGAATCATGATTGGTGGCAGCCCGCTCCTGGGACTCGTTGGCAATGGCAGTTGAGCGGCGAAATCGATACATCCTTCGTTGTAGCGATGTACGATATTGACCTCTTCGATACCCCCCAGAGCGTGATCGATGAGTTGCACGCTGCCGGGCGAGTTGTGATCTGCTATTTCAGCGCCGGGAGTTGGGAAGATTGGCGTGAGGATGCGGGTGAATTTCCACCAGTGATCCTTGGCAGTGAACTCGAAGGTTGGCCAAATGAGAAATGGTTGGATATCCGCAGGGAAGATCTGTTAGCTCCGATCATCACAGCGCGTTTGGATCTCGCCGTTGCCAAAGGGTGTGATGGTGTCGAGCCAGACAATGTCGATGGGTACGCCAACCAAAGCGGGTTTCCGCTCGAGTATCAGGATCAACTTGAATACAATACCTGGCTAGCTGAAGCCGCCCACACCCGCGGGTTGTCCATTGGTCTGAAAAACAATTTGGAACAAATCCCTGACTTATTAGATCATTTTGATTGGGCACTCAATGAGGAATGCTTCTTCTATGATGAGTGCGAATTCCTGAATCCATTCATACAAGCTGGAAAGGCGGTTTTTGGGGTAGAATATGAACACCGCAGCGATGAGTTTTGCCCTTCCGCCAACGCCATGGATTTTGATTTTTTGGTAAAGAATTGGGACCTGGATTCCTGGCGGGAAGCTTGCCGCTGACCAAAACTCTTATCCGTATCCATTGCCAAAGGAAAAAATATGAAACGAAAACAAACATTACTTCTATTAATGGTAACGCTATTGATTGCCAGCCTGGCATGTTCATTGGTTGGAACTGCCGAGGAGGCAGTTGACGCACCTGAAGCGCCTGCAGAGGAATCCGCTCCCGATACCGACCAAGAAGATGCTGACGCGGGAGAGAGTCATTCAGATTCAGAAGAAGAGGGCGAAGACAGCCATGCTGATGATACTGACGCGACTGACGCTGAAGGAGAAGCGGAAGACACCACCGAAGCAGATACTGAAGCTCATGACTATGACACGGAGTTTCCGCTTCCTGCAGATGTGCAGAACTTCACCGGTGGCGGTGATCAGATCAATTTTGCTACCAGCCTGAATGTCGAGGATTCAATCCAGTTTTACCGCGATGCGCTAACTGCGTTGGGCTTGACCGAGCGCACGCTTAATACCGCCATTACCGAAACCACCTTTAGCATGGTCTTCGATGGCCACGAAAATGGCAAAGCCATCGTTGTTCAAGGTGTTGATCTAGGCAACGGCACAACCAATATCAATATCCGATTCGAGGATGTATAATAACTATTCCCCGGAAAATTAAAGTTTCCGGGGAATTAATTATTGAAGGAGAATCAAATGGTCAGTCAAGAGCTCATTGACATTTTACGCTGCCCTGCCTGCGTGCGGGATAAAGAAGGATTGCTGGAATTCTACAAGGAAACCTGGTTCATTTGCCAGGACTGTGGGCGCAAGTACCCTATTCGCGATGACATCCCAGTCATGTTGATCGATGAAGGTGATAAGTGGGTTGAGACCGCCAAAGACGATCTTCCCATTCCCCCACCAGAGAAATAATTTTTGGGTAGTTGCTCAACACGGTTGGGAAACTCCAGATTGATTTCCCTTCATCGCCAACGCGGGTGGCTTCCTACGCACGAGGTATGCCTAATCTTCAACCCATAATTTCCAAACTGACCAGTGGGGATGATGCCATGGCTGAAGCTGCTGCGATAGAGATCGCAGCTTTCGGCAGAGAGGCGTTACCAGCATTGGAATCACTACTTGCCTCTGAAAATGCAGACCACCGCTGGTGGTTCACGCGAACTTTGGCGCTGATCGCGGACCCTCGGGCATCCACTATGCTCCTAGAGTCTTTTCAAGACACAGATGTTGCAGTTCGTCAATGTGCTGCCCTGGCATTGAAAGAGCAACCCACTCCAGAAGCGATCCCAGCGCTGATCATCGCCCTTGATGACACAGATCGTCTGCTTTCACGTCTAGCAGGTGATGCACTCATTGCCCAAGGAGAAGTAGCAGTTCCGGCATTAATTGAAATCTTGGAAAAGGGGGAACAACGTCAACAGGGAGACGCTGCTAGAGCCTTAGCTCTGATTGGGGATACGCGCGCCATCCCCGTGATGTTCGAAGTTTGGGAACGTGGTTCCATATTGGTCCAGCATTGGATCGAGCAGGGTTTCGAACGAATGGGGGTGGGGATGACATTTTTTAATCCAGAATGAATGGACATGACTCATCCCTAATTCTATGAGAACTGAGAAGGCTGATTTGTTTCGAAAAACCGGTTCCCAGCAACGTTGCTGGGAACCGGTTTTTCAAATAGCAGCGAGAGTGTGGCATCCTTGCACGCTCTCGCTGCACCTAGCACAAGAGTGCCGGGCAAAGATGTGTTTCTTAATTTGTTACCCGATAAAGGCCCAAGCAGCCCAAACGCCGATCATGATCAACCCCAGGGCGAAGCGCGCCAAAAAAGACATACCTAAACCCAACAGCAATCCGCGGACCACCTCTGTGGCTGCTTTACTGTCGCCCAGACGACGGAATTCCATCAGGTAAAGAATCAGGGGGGCAGCGATGATGCCACCAATGGGGGGAAACACAAATGTGAAGATCACACCCGCAACCAGGGCGGCGATGATTGAACTCCAGGAGGCGCCCTTCTCACGGGCTTTGGCCCCCATCAGCACGTTGTCCGCGCCGACGGCAACCAGCATCAGCAGCGTGATCAGAGCGAACAACACGCCACCAAGGTTGCCAAACCCAAACACAATACCGTATAGCAGAGCCGCGCTCCAAATGACGACATTGCCTGGAAAAATGGGAACGATCAGGCCTAATTGACCCACTGTCATGGTGAGGATGATAAGCACTAAAGATGTTGTTTCTAGCCAGGCGGGCATTATTTCTCCTTGGGCATTTAAGACCCTAAAGGATTATGGAATCCTTTAGGGTCTGATGATAGATATTTATATTGTATACGAAAACATCGATCCAGAGTTGCTATTTTACCGGCTCAATCACCTCGATGCCGCCCATCCAGTGGCGAAGGACCTCGGGGATGACCACGGAGCCGTCAGCCTGTTGGTAGTTCTCGATAATGGCAATCATCACGCGTGGCAGCCCCAATCCAGACCCGTTGAGGGTGTGCAAGAAGCGAGGCTTTCCACCCTCCTCAGGGCGGTAACGAATGTTAGCCCGGCGCGCCTGGAAGTCGGTCACGTTCGAGACGGAGGAAGCTTCCAGCCACTCTCCACAGCCTGCGGCCCAAACCTCGAGGTCGTATGTGATGCTGGCCCCAAAGCCCAGGTCACCGGTGCAGAGCTGGTGTGTGCGATAAGGCAGCCCAAGCAGTTCGGCAGTTTCTTCGGCATCGGTGAACATCTTCTCGAACGCCGCAGGCGAATCTTCGGGCTTTGTGAACATGTACATCTCGACCTTGTCGAATTGGTGGCCGCGTTTGATGCCGCGCACATCGCGTCCGGCGCTCATTTTTTCTCGTCGGAAGCAGGGCGTGTAAGCGGTGTAGTAAAGCGGCAGATCTTCTTCAGGGATGATCTCATCCATGTGGTAGCCGGTCAGCGGTACTTCGGCTGTGGGCACAAAGTACAGGTCTTCCTCGTGGTCTTTGTACAGGTTGTCGGCGAACTTTGGAAGTTGCCCGGCGCCAAAGACCGTATCTGTACGCACCATGAAGGGAGTATATTTCTCGGTGTAGCCCTGTTTGATATGTAGGTCGAGCATGAAGGCGATCAACGCTCGCTGCAGGCGGGCGCCGGCGCCACTGAGTACGTAGAAGCGCGAGCCTGTGATCTTGACGCCGCGTTCGAAATCCAGGATGCCCAGGGCTGGCCCAAGATCCCAGTGAGCCTTGGGTTCGAAGTCAAATTCGGGGATCTCGCCAGAGGATTTGAGAACTACATTTTCGCTTTCATCCAGCCCCAAGGGAGTCCGTTCGTCCGGTATATTGGGTAAGGTGGACATGACGGCATCCAGCGATGCCTGCACCTCCCGCAATTTTTCGTCGATGTGGCTGATCTTATCTCCTACAGCGCGCATTGCCTCAATCTTGGACTGCCGCTCGTCGGCATCCTTCATCTTTCCGATCTCTTTTGAGACTTTGTTGCGCTCTGCTTTGAGAGCTTCCACTTCTTGAATCAGATCACGGCGCTGCGCGTCCAATTCAAGCACCTGTTCGACGGGCGCAGGGTCTTCCTGGCGCTTCTTCAGCGCCTCCCGTACGATGTCAGGATTTTCGCGGATTATGTTGATGTCTAACATTTTGCACCTCCGACACATTGTGGTTGGGATTGGATTTAGGCCGAGGCCTATTCCACAATGTGCTTGTCAAATTCGCAGTCTGCCGAATTTTTAGATCAACTTGAATTTGCGAATTTGCTTAGCCATAGAGTATATTGATTTACACACTCTATATGCTACGCTTTTGAAGCGAAGCTCCAAAAACAAAGCCCCCCTCTCCGTGCAGGACGAGGGGGGCGCTCGTGGTGCCACCTGCTTTCTCCGCTCTTTCCCCTCTTCCTCAGGGAGAGGCAAGGGGTGAGAGCGAACTCAAACTCGCGCTAACGGGCGAACCCGGCTTCCTTCAGCCAAAAGTACTCCGTAATCTATTGACTCTTCAGAAGCGATTCCCCAAGATGGGGGACGGAGGGGATTTCATCGTTTGGCCTGCCGCCTCACACCGACCGGCGGCTCTCTGAAAGGTTGGGCGATTACTTGTCTCCGTGCTGATCTTTCCGAGATCGGAATGTTGCGATTATACCGAATGATGGCAGTGAGTCAAGATTCGGCGAGGTCTTTCTTCCCAAAGATCGCTGGCAGAAGAGGTAACGCCAGGATATTTAGCAATGCGAGTATTGCAAACGTCCAGCGGAAACCGACTGCGTCGGCGGAGATACCACTGATGGCCATTCCCGCACCTTGAGCCACATTGGTGACTGCCATCAGGATCGAGAACATCGAAGCGGCGATGCGCTTCTCGGTATATTTCATTGCTAGAGCAAAGAATACGGTCTGCTGGGTGCCGTAAGCCAAACCATACAGGGTCACCAATGGCCAGGCCATGGTTGGGCTGTTGATGAAGGCCAATAGCAAGATCCCAACCAAACCGACACCCATCGCCAGCAGAGTAGCGTTCTTCATCCCAATGCGTCCATAGAGACGGCCACCAAATGCACCACCTAGCACTACACCGACGCCCCAAACGGTTGTGAAGTATCCAGCCATGCTCAAAGAGATGTCGAAATCGGTTTGCAGGAATGCATTCACCAAAGGGTTAGCTCCCTGGATGATGAAGAAGAACAAGAAACCCAACAGTGCCAGGAAGATGACGGTCTTCTGTTTGAAAGCCCCAAAGGCGCTCCAATCGAAATCTTCTCCTGCTGTGCGTTTTTCTTCTTTGACACCTAGCACGAGGGGGATCGGCACCAAAGTAATCGCTGCCAGAGTCCAAAAAACGGCTGCCCAAGAGACGTGCTCGGCCAATAGCCCCACCACAGAGGCCGTCACCACCACAGCTAGAGCGCGCCCGCCGACCATGAATCCCTGAATGGTACCTTGTTCTTCGGGAGGCGTAGTGTCTAAGGCCAATCCATCGGTACAGGTGTCATAGAGCGCCATACCCATTTGGAGAATGAATGCCAGAGCAACAAAGCCCCAGTAATTTTCTGCTGGATCGACGAAAGAAACCAGGATCAGGCAAATAACCTGAATTAGCAAACCTACAAGGATATATGGCTTGCGGTGGCCCATGCCAAAGAGGTTGACGCGATCGCTGAGTATGCCTAGGAAGATCTTGAGCACGAATGGGAGCAGGGCGATGGAGGCGAAGATGCCCACATCGGTCATCGATAGGCCCCGCGATAGGAAATAGAGGGCGTTGAGGGCGGTAAAGTAACTTAGGATCGTGCCCTGGGTGAAGTACAACGAGCCAAACATGCCGTAACGTAGTGTTTTGTTGGTGTACATGTGCATTCTCCGTTTACTTATGAGGAAAGCAGGAACCTAGGAAAACAGATTTGTTCAAGCTCTTCTTGCCTATTACAGAAATTCTAGATATTCCTGCTCTCCATGTTTCCTCATGAATATGCTGAATTCTGATCTTCAAATCTTATTCAATCTCGGTGGAGTAGCCCAAAGCCCAGCGATGGACAGACCAAACAGGATTATGGCGATGACGAACAAGGAGATGAAAAAATCTCCACTCTGATCGTAAGATACACCCATCAGGAAGGGGCCGATGCTACTGCCAGCTACGGCTGCGGTCCAGACGCTGCCGCGGACCTTGCCCAAGTGTTCACGCCCGAAGTAGCGCACCCAGACGGTATTGCCCAGCCCACCGAATAGTCCCTGTGACATGCCCAGGATGATGGTATACACCAGAACAACAGAGCCAACCGGAACGTAGATCAGAGCGCAGACCGCAAAGCCGTATAACCCAAGAGCGCCAAAGGCCATCCAACGTAGTTGCACCCGGTCGGCAATCACGCCGCCAATGATCTGGAAGATGGCTGAAGCTACCATCAGGATGGTGTAGCTGGCAGCGGCTTGCTGTTCGGTGAGGCCTTTGGCAGTGAAGATGGGCAACAAGTTAAAGGTGATAGCCGTGGCGATGGCTGCCCAGGCGAACCAGGACAGGGTCAAGATCCAATAGGCTCTCGTTCGCATGGCCTCTTTGAGGGATAATTCGTTCTCAGGTAGTGTTCTGGCAGCCAATTCTGTGGAGCTTGCCAGACTGCCACCATCGATGCTTTGGCCGATCTCCTCGGGTCGGTTGATGTAGAAGAAATAGACCAAGGGTATCAAGGCTGTGAATACTGTTGCTCCGGCCAGCAGATAGGTCGTTCGCCAGCCGACCTGATCGATCAATGCCAGTATCCCGACGGGCACAAGGCCAATCATCAGGCTGAGGACTACGTTCTTGATCCCTGAGACTGTGCCCAGCTTATCGCGAAACCACATGGGCAGCATATTCACCGAGAGTAGCTCTAAGGCCCCCTGTGCGAACATGCGTAAAAAGAGAAATGCGAAAAAGAGCATCAGCAAGCTGTTGACCTGAGAGATAAAGATACAGGCCAGGCTGACCACGCTGACGATCAGGAGGAGCATCTTGCGGATGCCGACACGGTCAGCCCACTGGCCGATGTAGGATTGAGGCAGCGAGGCCAGCACCGTTCCCAGCATATAGGCACCGGTGAGTTGGCTTAAGCTGAGATCAAGTGCTTCTCTTAGCGACGGATTGAAGACAGAGACCATGTAGGTCTGGCCGGGGCTGGTGAAGAATGCCGTCAGGGTGGAGATGGGCAGGATGATCCAGCCGTAATAAAAGTTGGTTCGCTTGGCGAGCCAGTGATTGTTTGTTGATATCATGTGGATATATTTTAGACCCTAAAGGATTGTCAAACCTTTAGGGTCTGGTATTGAATTCTTTCTCCGCACTTTCAAAATAGCGATCTTGGTGGGGTGGTTGAAGGGTGCTGGATCTGTGGGTGGCGCATTAACGATCGTTTCTGGGTAACCAGTGATATCTTCAGGTACCGTGATCAAGGATTCGATGGATAGATACCCATCGGCACTAAGGGTTTCAAGGGAAGCAAGATAATCTTTTCCACTCAAGAATAGGGCGTTGTTGATCGCCACCAGGTAGCCACCATCGCTTACCAGTGGACGCACTTTATTGATCAGGCGCGTGCTTTCATTGACCAGGTCAACCGATCCTTTCTTAGTGCTCGAAAAGAAGGGCGGGTCGAGGATCACGCAGTCGAACAGCTCTCCTTTGCGCTTGAGTTGGGATACTATGCTGAAGAAATCGTTGGCCTTCAATTTCATTTTGCCGATGTCCAGTCGGTTGAGTATGCCGCTTGTGCGGGCTAATTCCAGAAATTTACGCTTGAGATCGGTTTGCAAGACGTACTCCGCACCCCCGGCCAGAGCCGCTACCCCCAGGCTGCCAGTGTAGGCGAATGTGTTGAGGACGCGCCATCCTTCGACATGGCTCAGGACAGGCCCATCGACTTCGCTCGGGGCAGGATCTCCCGCGTTATCGATCAGCCATCGCCGCAGGTTGCGTGTATCCAAATAGAAGCTGGCATCTTGTTGCATCAACAGGTCGAGAGCGTACCAGACTCCGTGCTCGCGGGTTTTTTCGGTTGGCGAATCGCCAAAGGCAAGTACTCCTCTCCTTCGAGCAGGATCACGCGCCGAGCGTGTCTTATGAACCACGCAATCGATCCAAGGTAGCCTCTCGAGTAAAAATGCTTGTGCCCTGCCTAAAATATCCACTGATTCCCCATAGTTGAATAGGACCAAGGTCGTGCCATAGAGGTCGACGACCAGGTCTGGGCAGCCCTCATAAAAACCGTTGAACAATCTAAGACTTCGGTAGTCTGATAAACTTGAGCGGGCGTCAAAGGCTTGGGAGAGGACTTCTTCCAGTGGGAGCATGCTGGGGATTATAGCACCTGTAGCGGCGAACCCTTGAATGTTTTTGAAAGCGTTTTGCAACACGTGTTTGGGGTAGACCATCGATTGGTTGGTTGCGGTAGAATATGAATAAAAATGAATACTTCTCCCAATCCCATCGAAATCACCTGCTCGCGCGACTTTTTAGTTTGGCTCTCACAAGAACACATTAGTATCGCCTTCACCACGTACCAGACGAACCGTCTGTTTATGCTGGGCGTCAAACAAAATGGCGCACTTTCTGCCATTGAACGACTTCTCGATCGCCCGATGGGGTTGTTCGCCCAGCGCGACCGCCTGTATGTGGGTTGCCGCTACCAGATCTGGCAGTTCGATAATGCCCTGCCACCGGATGCGACCCATAACGGCTACGATGCCTTGTACGTTCCCCGCCGCAGCTACACTACCGGTGATGTTGATGTGCATGATGTACGTCTGGATAATAATGATGACCGTCTGGTGTTTGTCAATACACTTTATAGCTGCCTAGCGACAATCAGCGAACGCTATAGTTTCAAACCGATTTGGCAGCCCACTTTCATTTCTAAACTGGTCCCTGAAGACCGCTGCCATCTCAATGGCTTGGCAATCGTAGACGGACAGCCCCGCTACGTCACGGCTGTTTCCCACTCTGATTTGCAAAACGGCTGGCGGAAACAACGTGAAAATGGGGGAATTTTGATTGACGTCCAGACCAATGAAATCCTGCTTGACAACCTTTCTATGCCTCATTCCCCTCGCCTATATCAAGATAAACTCTGGCTACTCAACGCTGGCAGCGGCGATCTAGGTTACGTAGATTTGAGAGCGGGGCTATTTGAGCCGGTGGTATTCTGCCCGGGATTTGCCCGCGGGCTGGCTTTCCACAAAAACTATGCCATTGTCGGTCTCTCCAAACCTCGGAGGGTCAAAGCTTTTGAAGGTCTCAGCCTGGAGGATCGACTGACTGATAATGAGAGCGATGCTATCTGTGGACTGGCGGTGATCGACCTGACGAGCGGCAGCGTGGCTCATTGGCTCAAAGTTGAGGGCCTGATAAGCGAACTTTACGATATTGAAGTGCTCCCAGACGTGCGCCGTCCGATGGTCCTGGGTTTCAAATCCGATGAAATATGCCGTTTTGTCTCTATCGACTACCTCAATGCCGACCCAGTATTCCAGGAGATCAAGAAAAATCCAGAGAAATATTCTGCTCCGATAGATTTTCTCGCATTGCAGAATGCGGAAACCAAGGATCGGCCTTAAAATTTCAAATACCCATCCAACCATGGGAATTCAGTTACACGGCCCCGCCTGACCTAAATATTTACGTCGGTTTTATAGACTCCCACTTCTACCCCCGATACACTCACATAAGCAATCAACCAACATTGGGCATGGATTATCTTTTGATTTAAGCACTTGAATAATCGTGTGCTCAAAATTTCATCGCCTAACAGTGTTCAATCTACGTGCATTTCATAGAAATGGCATCATCATACGGAGTCATCAGCATGGTAGATCAAATGGTTTCACAGTCAACCGCGGTCCCCCAGATGAATAACGCCCAAAAGTCATCTGAAGAGAGCAATCGTTCGGATTTTTTGTTCATCTGGTTGCGCATCCAATGGTTGAAATCTCGCCTGGCTTACATTCTCTCTCGACTACGTGCGCTGCACTTCCGCCGCGGCTGGGGTTCTCGCTCCAGGAGAGAACTCAACCGAATAATGAAGGCCGCTGCATCAATGTTATTAGCTGCCTCGATGTTGCTGGTTCCCCTCAGCCCGGCTTACTCCGCGGATGTCACGTTTGCCGAACGGACGGGCATAGACAATCCCTTCAACGGCGTGGATGTAGGAAATACCAGTTCTCCCAGATTCGTGGACATAGATGGGGATGGCGATATGGATGCCTTCATTGGAGAATATGGTGGCTCTGTTTTCTACTATAAGAACACCGGCACAAATCTAGCCCCCAAATTTACCCAACAAACTGGCGCCGACAATCCCTTAGACAGCGTGAGTACGGGAACAAACAGCGTACCCAGTTTTGTGAATGTGGATGGAGATGGCGATATGGACGCCTTCATCGGGGCTGGGAATGGAAAAATACTCTATTATAAGAACACCGGTACAAACCTGGCCCCAGTCTTCACCCAACAAACCGGCGGCGATAATCCCTTCGACGGCGTGGATGTGGGTGACGATAGCGCGCCAACCTTCGTGGACGTGGACGGGGATGGGGATATGGATGCCTTCATTGGGGCATTTGACGGTACGATCTATTACTATAAGAATACCGGTACCAATCTAGCTCCAGTCTTCAACCAGCAAACCGGCGCTGATAACCCCTTTGATGGGGTGGATGTGGGGAGCGCAAGCAAACCCAGCTTCGCAGATATAGATGGGGATGGGGATAAGGATGCCTTCATTGGGGCTGACGATGGAAAGATCTATTATTATGAGAATACCAGCCCACCTCCCTCATCAGACGAAGGCGGCGATGACGCTGCTGATGCCGGCAGTGACGATAGCTCCGGATGCAGTTTTGGAGTAGGGGAATCGGGCGGTACGTATAACTGCGATTTGGGGAAGGTAGTAATCCCCGCGGGCACCGTCGATGATGCCTGTCAACTGGTCATCGAAGAGAGCTCTAGTGGAAACTTCAAGCTGGGCGATCAGGTTTATGACGTCAAGCTGATCTGCAACGGCCTGAATGTGACACAGCTTCCCAAGTCAGTCAAGGTATGCATCCGGCCTACGGTAGGGGGCACGGCGGGAAAACAGCTCTTTCACCAGCATAGCGGAGCCAGTGTTTTCACACCGCTGAATGTTGTGGGTGGTCCGGCTGGTCATGTCTGTGGAGAGACCAGCAAACTCTCGCTCTTTGGTCTGGGGACGTTGCAACTGCCCGATACCGGATTCGCACCAGGGGCGGTGACATTGCTCGAAGAGCAACCTGCTGAGATCATCTATTCGGCGACAAGGGATTTGCGTTTGGAGATACCCACTTTGGGCGTGGAACTGCCCATCGTTGGGATTCCGCTGACTGGGCAAGGCTGGAATGTCACTTGGCTCGATGAGTCTGCTGGCTATCTCGAGGGGACAGCCTACCCGACCTGGGCGGGCAACACTGCCCTGACTGCCCATGTTTGGGATGCAAACAATCAGCCGGGGCCTTTCGTGAACCTACACAAATTGCAGTTTGGGGATCAAATCTTTATCAAAGCCTGGGGAAAGACCTACACCTACGAGGTGCGTGATGTTATGCAAGCGCGTCCAAGTGACCTGAGCACTTTGCCCCACGACGATTACGACGTGTTGACGCTGATCACCTGTCAGGGCTACGATGAATCCAGCGGGGAGTACGATTGGAGATTAGCTGTGAGGGCTGTGCTCGTATCAGTAGACATTAATCAGTAACCAGTAAACAGTCACTATAAACTCGAAAAGTCCCTGGCGGCGTGCCGTGCTGCTCGGGACTTCACTGTTTATTGAAGACTATATACCGAACCTTGGGTCAGTGAGTTATGCCGGCAGTTCAATTGTGAATCGAGTCCCCCTCCCTAACTCACTTTCAACCCCAATCTTCCCCCCGTGCATTTCGACAATCGACTTGGCGATTGCCAATCCCAATCCGGTTTCGCCACCCTCGCCGTTGCGGGCGTCATCCACACGATAGAAGCGGTCGAATATGCGCGAGATGTCGGATGGATTGATTCCCGTTCCAGTATCTGCAACGGAAAATTTGACCGACGGCTGACCGCTGACTGCTGACTGCTGGCTGCTGACCGCAATCATCCCATCTTCAGGAGTATAGCGCAGAGCATTGCTGACCAGGTTGCCCAGCACTTGCATCATGCGGTCAGGGTCAGCGTTGATGCGTGGCAGGCCTGCTTCGGTCTGGATGGAGAGTTCGATGCCTTTTTGGTCAGCGGCGTGTTGATAGGCCGCCTTCACTTGCTCTAGCAATCCAAGAGGGGCAATCGGGGCGCGGTTGAGAGAGAGTTCCCCAGCTTCAGCCAGCGAGAGTGTGCGCAGGTCTTCGACCAGACGTTGTAGTTGATGAACTTCTTTGTGCATCGTTTCCAGCCGCTCGGGTGTAGGTTTTAGCACGCCATCTCGCATAGACTCGATATACCCGCCGATGACTGACAACGGAGTTCGTAAGTCATGTGCAATATCGGCCGTCATCTGGCGGCGTTGTTCGCTGAGGTGGGCCAGATCGGCGCTCATCTGGTTGAAGTCGCTCGCCAATTGGCCGATCTCGTCTTTTGAGTGAACAGCCACCTGACGACCGAACTCCCCCGTAGCAGTGTGGCGAATTGCGGTGGTCAGTTCGCGCAAGGGACGGGTCAGTCCACGGGTGAGCACCAGGCTGATCACCAGGGCGATGCCCATGGCTCCTAGAGTAGCGTAGATCAGCGACTGATTGGTGCGCTCCAAAAATAATTCTTCACGTTTTGCCAAAGGGGGAATATCCCCTGTGGCAATGACTGTGCCCACGGCTTGACCGTCGATCTCAATGGCGGTGCCGCTCTCCCACTGGTCTTCAGACAGGAAATCTCCCATGCGGTACTCGCCAGCCGGGACGACCACTCGCCCGCGGATGTCGATAAGTGCAAAGGTAAGGGGTTGGTTGCCCACTGCATTGCCAAGATTATCTTGCGGTGGTGGCTGTTGAGCGGGTTGTTGTGGAGGAGGTTGTTGTTGGGCTGGCGCTTGCCCTGGTTGGCGCGGTTGCTGACCCTCAGGCGGATTCTGTAATACCCCAGCTGGTTGCTGTTGCGGAAGTTGTCCTGGAGGGTTACTCTGTTGATTCTGGCGGCGGAAGATCGATGCCGCAAACCCCTGCCACGAGCCGGTAGCCTGGTAATAAGTTGTCGCCCGGTCGATGAAGTTATTCTGGGCGTTGCTAAAGGCCAGCCTTTCGAAATCTCGTTGCGTGGTGAAGCGCGTGATCGCCGCGGCTAAAAGAGCCACAGTAAGGCTGATGGCCAGAAATGCCAGGAGCAGTTTGGGAGCCAGTGAACGCATAGTTTCAATGAATAGTAACCAGTGGGAGGCGGGCAGAAAACTGAATGCCGTTCACTGTCCACTGTCCATTGTCTGAAAGCGATACCCAACCCCAAAGACGGTCTCGATGCGCTGCGGGTTGCTGGGGTCGGTCTCGATCTTCGTACGCAGGTTACGGATGTGCACATCTATCGTGCGCTCGACGCCCTCGAAGGCTGTACCCTGCAAACTTTCCAGCAGATCCAGACGGGAGAAGACGCGTCCCGGGGCAGTCATCAGCACTACTAACAGATCGAACTCCGAGGGGGTCAGATCGACGTATTGATCCCCCACCTTTACGGTGTGCTCGTCCTGGTTGAGGGTGATCCCGCCTCCGCGCAGAATATTGGCCGGCGGCGCGGCCTGGCTGGTACGCCTCAGCACCGCCCGGATGCGGGCGACGATTTCCTTCATGCCAAAGGGCTTGGTGACGTAGTCGTCGGCGCCTAACTCCAGGCCCAGCACCTTGTCCGTCTCTTCTAATTTGGCAGTCAGCATGATGATGGGCGTATCGCTCTCTTTGCGGTAGTGGCGCATAAAATCATAGCCGCCCATCTCGGGCATCATGATATCGAGGATGATCAAGTCGGGTTTTTCGTGGCGCGCCACAAAGAGAGCTTCTCGGCCGTTCTCGGCAGTGACTACCTGGAAGCCCTCTTCGGTGAGATATTCTCTCAGCAGCGTACGCACATTGGCTTTGTCGTCTACGACGAGGATTGTTTTGGTCATACTGTTATTGTACCTAAAAACTCCCGAAGACCCTAAAGGTCTCAAAGTAGTTCAATGGGATTTCCCGTGAGAGGCCTCACATTTGGGGGTATGGGGCGTGCTCCGCTCGCCCCATACCCCCAAATGTGGAACATTGCATCGGCAATTCCTGGAGATCGCTCAATGACCTTTTGGGTCTAGAAAAAATCTACGGCGTCGCCTTCCAGGTCAAATAATCGAAGGTCAAACCATTGTTGTCAAAGTGAGTTGGCCGCAGCCAGCCATGATAGGTGCCCACACCTGGTGTAAATTGATAGCAATAGTACTCAGTCTCCGAGATGGGCCAGATGGCAGATTGGCCGTAAGAGGCATTCTCGCAATCCGACTTGCTCGGCTCGTCTGCAAAGGCTTCTGAAAACAGCGCTTCTTTGGGCACAATCTGCATCACAGTGAGGGTATTTCTGATCATTTTCCTGAATAACAATCCAGCGAAAACACCGCTGCATTGTTCGTTGAGTTGGCCATTCTGAACATCGAAACACTCCCCGGTGAGCATGGAGACCTGATCGCCCTGGCTCTCGACGAAAAGAGCATTGGGGTTAATGGGCTGCATCTGGGGTGGATCGGCTTCAAAGGTCACAAAATCGAAGGTAACGCCATTCTGGTCGAAGCGTTCTACCCGGATCCAGCCGTAGGTCGTATTGACAATATTGCTGATTTGGAAGCAGAAGTACTTATCTTCCAGGGCTGAATGCGCCATCGGGAGATACACCTCAGCTTCACAGGCGGCTTTATCGGGCTCGTCATCACGGTTAGTTGCCAGCTCGGTGTTGTTTTCACCATGAAATTTTCCGCTCGTCACGGGGTTGAACTGATACATGATGTCTGCAGACGAGTCGTTGCAATCTACTTCCTGACCGTTGTTCAGGTCGAAGCATTGCCCGTTCAATAGAGTCTCACCGCTACCCGTTGTCTGCGCTTCGGGATTGCTTTCCGGTTCAGGGGTTGGGGACGGGGTGTTGCCGCCGCTGGGGATGACTTTGATCGCAACTCTCAGCGGGCTATTCGGCGGAGCGTCCATCCCAAAAACATGACCCTGTGCATCGATCATCTTCCATGCAGAGACGTAAGCACCCGGTTGAGAAGGGGCCTGCATTTCGACAGATAGCGTCGTCGAGTGCCCCGGTGCTACTGGCGTAGAAAGAGAAAGAATTTCCTCTGAAACGCCGATATCGCCTCCCAGCATCTTCAATTTGTATTGCGGGTTCCAGGTGCAGTCGCCGGTATTCTCGATTGTCCAATTGACCTGGAAGACATCATCTGGCTGGAACTGCTGGCCGTTGGTGACATTGGCGTTGGCGATGAAGCCATCGCTGCATTGAACCCCGTCCTGGGGCTGGGAAGGCTGAACCGGTTGATTTGGTTCCGCTGGCTCAGGAGCCTCAGCCTGTTCAGGTTCTTCCTGTTGTTCAGGGGGAGTTTCAGTCTCAGATTCGGTTGCATCAGGTTGTTGAACAGTTTGATCCTCGGGAGGAGAATCCGCCTCGGGGGTCTCGGATAATCCTGGTAGGGAACAGGCAAATTGTGCTAGGGCTAACGTAATGATTATCGACATTAGAACAATGACTTTGTACTTCATGACTGCCTCCTTTGGAGTACTCTCCATTTACTCGTTTGAAAAACATGAATCTTGTAAAGTGGTCTTAGGATAGCACAGAGATGTTCAGAAGTTGTTTAGATTGTGTTTAGCACCACGATAGAAGTTGTAAGAAACAAAGGATTGTTCTCAAGAAGTTGCCAAGATGATTATCCGAATTTAGGGGTGAGCGGGTTGCAGAGCAACCCGCTCACCCCTAAATTCGGATAATTTCACCGAGTTTCACAATAATCATTATTAAATTGGAGTAATAAGGTACAAATTATGATTTATAATTGGTATTATGAAATAAGTTGCACAAAGGAGGTTTTTTTATGTATGAAAGGGTGATTTTTGACTTCCTAATGGTTCTCATCCCCATCTTGGCCATCGTCGCAGTGATCAGGGCGGTTTATCGGGGATCGTATATGGCAGAGGATACGATAGAGGCTTGGAAAGGCTCACGTATTCGCAATATCAAGCGTGAGGGCCGCGTCATTGTGTCGGATGATGTAATTATTCAACTTTTCAAGGGACTTAGTCGCTTTGCCAGTACGGTTGTAGTTTTGGTAGGTATGGCCATCTATATTCCACTGGTGTTGAATCTGTTTCCTTCTACAAAATGGGTGGCGGAAAGCATTTTTACCTCGGCGACAGACAAACTAATTGCTTTCAAGGACGCTCTGATTGCCTTCCTTCCGACTTTACTTTTCTTGATTGCTGTTGGTCTAATAGTACATTTCATCATAGGCGCTGTGAAGCTTTTCTTCCTTGAGATCGAAATTGGTGATATTGAAATCCCCAGGTTTCATAGAGATTGGGCTCAACCAAGTTTTCAGATGGTACGTGGGGTAATTGTCATGATCACCGCCTTGTATATGTATTCACAAATTCCTGGCAGTCAAACTGTCACAGTACAAGGAGCTGTCGTAATCACCTCGTTACTGGCTGGGATTGGAGCGCGTGACATTATTACCGATATGGTTTCCGGTTTGGTGCTAACGTTTTCACGCACCTTTAGTATTGGTGATTTTGTAGAAATCGGCAATGTGAGCGGCAGGGTCGGTGAAAAATCTCTCCTGGTGACACGCATCCGAACCCCGCAAGGTGAAGAGGTATCGATCCCGAACGGCAAAGTATTACGAAACCAGGTAGTCAATGTCAGTAGCCTGAAGATGAGTAAACCCTTGTTGAAAACATCCGTTACAGTCAGTTATCAAGAAGATTGGCGCCGTGTGCAAGATCTGCTGCAAAAGGCTGTTGAGAGCACCCCCGAAATTCTATCCGATCCTGCTCCGAATGTCCTCCAATCCAGCTTAGATGATTTTTACGTGCAGTACCAGCTCATTTTCTTCATAGATTTTACGGACAGCAAACTAAAGAAAATGAATATTTTAACCAATCTTCACCAAAATATTCGCGATCTATTCGAAGAGGCTGGTGTGAATTTGATTACACCGCAATATATGAGTTCTTGGGCTGAAGCATTAGATAGCGGTTCTGTAGAGTCTGAGATAAAAGGTCAATAGAGCAAAGTGAGGTTATTATCATGGTTAGTTTAGTAAAAAGAGTACTTGGCAACCTAGCATTTGATTTTGGGCTGCTGTTATTCCTGGCGGCGATGGTTTCAATCCTTAGTTTGTTTGGCCTAAGGCGAATTCGGGCGGATTACAAGGAATTAATCGAACATAGCTTTGAAATTGAGCGCCTGACAGCAAAGATCGAGATCGATTTGCTTAGAGCTGTTGAGCTTGAAGAACAATTTCTTTTGCAATTGGAACATGAAGGATTTGAAGCTGCTGCCGAAAACTACCTCGTTCCTCACAAGGAGTTCACAGACAACCTGGAAGATGATATCGCCCAACTGATGGATTTAGTTAAAGATCACGAGGTATTGGGTGATGAAGAGATTGAAAAGAATCTCAAGCAAGTAATAGAGAAAGTCAACCGCTATGAGGCCAATTACGAATTATTGATCCAGGATGTTGAGAAACGTGGCACACTTGAATCTGGTCTTGAAGGCAATTTTCGTAATCGCGCAGCCTATGTAGACAATCTCATTTCCTCTCATGGAAACCATTTTGAGATGCACTACACGCTTTGCAAAATGCGCTTTCATGAAGAAGAATATCTACTTGTCCGTGATCCAAAGTTGGCTGAAACCGTTAATCTTTGGTACCACGATTTGGCTATCCAGGTACAAGAATCAGATCTACCACGGGCTGAGATCGCGACGATCTCATTTGAGCTGGAATTCTACGACAACGAATTTCTAGATGTCGTAGAAATTGACCAAGAAATTGATAGACTGCATTCTGAAATACGCGCATTAGTTGATGAAATTTCCTACATCGCGGAAGATATCGATCGCATTGCCCGCGAAGAAGCCGCACGCGATTTAGATGATGCAGATAAAGTGGCCCGACAAACCATTCAACTGGTTACGATGAGCGTTGTCGTAATTTTGGTATTTGGCCTCGGCTTGGCACTGGCCATGTCTTTACAGATGCGCAAGGGTGATGAATGAGGCGTAATCATAGCGGATTAGTGCAAGGCAGCCTAAGGTCTGTTCTCAGGAATGCAAACAAGCTGTGATTGCCTGATTTGACAAGAGCCGCTAACTTCCTTGTTGGGGTGTTGGATGGTACAAGCCGCGCCGACGACCAAGCTTTTGCAGGCATCTAACGCCCTTTGGTGTTGTTCGTTGTTCCTTTGAGTGCCTTCTGCTTCCGGGGGCTCAGCTATGAGCGTTTCCCCAGGTTCAAGGGTCAGGTTAGCCAATCCTGGGTAATCGGCAGCGAATTTTGTCATGCGAAAGACATTATCGCCAAAATCATAGCTCCAGACGATTTCGCCCTCTTGCGTGACCTCGAAGAAATAGCCATTGGTGCCGCTGCAGATAAGCGTATTGCCATTGGGCAAACGCTGCGCCCCGGAGATGTGGTCGGCGAAGAAGTCGGTGGGGTTATCGGCCGCGTACGTCCAGGTGGGAGCCTCGGGACCAAATGCTGCACCAGGTGTCAGGTTATAGCTGCCATCATCGTTTAAGGGCGGAATGATTTCATCTATGGTGGAGTAGGCACGGGCAGCCTTGTGCCCGTTGTTGAACACTAAGATATTGCCTCCACCAGGATAATCGGTGGGAATCCATTGAGTGTCATGCTGAACATAAAGCTGTCGATCATCTGCGGTTCCAGAGTCATAGGCCTCAGGGTTGCCCCAACGATAGAGTAGGTCACCCGCGGGTCCGGCCGCTTCTTCGGTGGTTGTGTCGTGATCGATAATCCAAATCTCGCTAAACCCATGCACGCTGAGCATAATCTGGTCCAGTTCAGGGTTGTAGTCGATGGCATTGGTGTGGTTCCAGTCCGCGCTGGGTTCGCGAGCGATGTGATTTAGATTGATCAACTCAGGATGCTCGGATACTGTGCCGTAGTTCTCTTTGGTGGCATCGTAATCCTGAATGAGATGATCCCAGACATGCCACTCCCAGACGATTTGATCGGTGCTGGGATCCACCTCGATGATGTGATCTGGCCAGAGTTCGCCGTCCTTCAGCAAGCTAGGATCGCGCCCGGCGGCGATGGCTTCGGCGCGTGTCTTATACTCCCAGGCGATCATCAGGATGTTACCGTTGGGAAGTTGCTCGATATCGTGATGCAGTTGCACCTGGTTGTTGGCATATCTGAATTCCCAGACGATAGTATTGTCGGGGGCGATCTCTTGCACCACTCCGCCAGATCCACCGGCATCGAATACGCCTGTTTTTTCCGTGCCGGGTTGCAGTAGGTTGCCGTTCTCCAACAGATAGACCGAATTACCAGGGGTGTAGTCGCTCTCCCAGGTGTAGAAGGCCACGCCCTCGGCGTTCATCAGGTGCGTTTCAGTGGAACGGATCGGGGAGAAAAAATATAGCCCTTCGGATGCGATCTGTTCTTCTGGGGATGGCACATTGTTTTTAACAGAATCATCTGTTACCGAATCTTCGCTCGTAGCCTCAGCGATTGTTTGATCAGTGAAGCCTGCGAGGAGTGAACAGGCCAGAGTAGTGATGAGGGTAATCGTGATCAGGAGAATTTTTTTGCTGTGCATGTTGGTTTGCTCTGCGTATCATTCTTAGAGATGAAAAATTCATATAGTTGGAGTTGTTAGTCCGATGGAGCGTCATCTAGCGGGGTGCCGTCGAAACCGGGGTAGTCAGGGTAGTAGCGCTCGACGCGGAATACAGCGTTCCGATCGGGATCGGGCTCTTGGACCTGGTATTCCCAAACCTTTTCGCATGATGGGGTCACCTCGAAGAGGTAGGAGTTCCCCCCATGGCAAGTCAGTGTGTTGCCATTGGGAAGTCGTTGAGCTCCCGAGATGGATTTTGCGTAGAAGTCGGTGGGGGGCTCTGCTGTGTAAATCCAAACTGGGTCGCTGGGACTGTATGCGGAGCCCGCATCAAGGGGATAACTGCCATCGGAGTTCACCGGCGATATGATCTCGACGATCGAAGAGTATCTCCCTTCGGGGCGTCTCATGCCGTTGTTGAAGACCAGGATATTCCCCTCACCTGGCAGCCCAGCGCCGATCCACTCGGCATCGTGTTGGTGAAAGAGCTGCTGATCGGCGGCAGTCCCTGCATCGTATGTTTGGGGGTTGCCCCAGCGATAGAGCAGGTCACCGCCCATCCCGCTATTGCCACCTGTGTGACCAGCCGCTTCAGCAGTTGTTGTGCTGTGGTCGATGATCCAAACTTCGCTGAAGCTGTGGACACTCAGCAAAATCTGATCCAGTTCGGCGTTGTAATCAACGGCGTTGGAGTGGAACCAATCGGCGGCATTGAACCCGACATAGTTCAGGTCAATCAGCTCGGGGTGGTTGGCAACGACGCCGAAGTTATCTTTGGTGGTATCATAATCCTGAACGAGATGATCCCAGGCATACCATTCCCAGACAATATCGCCCGATTTGGGCCCGGTGGGTTGCACCTCGATGATACTGCCTGGCCACAACTCGCCATCGTTCAAAAGCGATGGATCGCGACCTGCGGCGAGGGCCTCAGCCTCAGTCTTGTACTGCCAGGCGATCATCAGCACGTTGCCGTTGGGCAGCATCTCGACGTCATGGTGCTGCAAGTGTGTGTTGCTGGAGTACTCGTACTCCCAAGTGACATTTCCATCCCAGTCGATCAACTGGACGATGCCGCCAGCACCGTCCGCTCTGAAGATGCGGTTACGCGCACCGCCAGTGTAAAGTAGTTGGCCGTTTTCCAAGAAGTAAACTACATTGCCAGGTTTGTAGTTGGTTTCCCAGGAGTGGACTATGTTGCCTTCAGTGTCCACCAGGTTGACTGTCGTTGTGTGGAGTAATACGAACAGGTTGTAGCCTTCCGTGCCAGGTTCTTCCTGACCAGCGAAAGCGCTCATAAATGTCAAGGCTAAAACCAACCCCGTGATGAAAATGATGGGGATGATGCGGATGATTTCCTTCATGCTGATCTCCATTCTTCCCTCACCCCCAACCCCTCTCGCTCAGCGAGAGGGGTTGGGGGTGAGGGAAGAAATCTATGGTTGCCCTCCTGAGCCCGTCGAAGGGCCACCCTCTGGAGGCGGTCCACCACCGCCAGGGCCACCTTCGGGCACACAAGCTAGCGTACTTTGGATATTTGTACAGCTACCGTCTAGGGTTCCTCGTGGAGTATTGATGGTACAGGCTGCCCCTTCACTCGAGGCTGAACAAGCATCGATGGCTTCCTGGGGGGGTGATCCCTGATCGCCCGGGCCTTGTCCCAAACCAGTTGAAGGGAGTTGGCCAGCTTGCTGCTGAGATTGACTTGCAAACTCAGAACCAGTTCCAATGTTTGGGTCCGTTTCGCCGCCGGTGAGAACTTCTCCGGTGGTGCCGCCGGTTACGCAGCGGGCATAGTTGTAGATGCGTACGGCGTCACCTTGCGGGCCATGGCCTGTTGGATAAACAGAAGGATCACCACTTTTTTGCTCAGCCCGTTGAGCCCCAGCGCCATGGACATCCATCCAGGTGCCGTTCATATAGCCCATCGAGCGACCGAAGTTGATGTATACACCCGAACGACTAAAGCCATCAGCATTGGTGTGTGTGGTGCTGCTCCAATAGGCTGGATAATCTGATTGACCAGCTTCGTTCGTGATCAGAGTGACATTGAAGATAGGATCGATGGCTGCTGAGTTGGTTGTGTCTGGTGAGCGAGAGTAATCGATGATGCTGTGCAACTCTTTGGCATTGGGGAGACGCCAATCGCTAATTCCACCATAATCCAGGCTGGAGCAGTAATTCAAAGCACCTTCCCAGTCCAGTGAATTACCGCTATCGGATTGCATCCAGGTCAGGCCGGTTGCATTGTCGGTTACCATGCCGTTGCCCTCATCGACGAATTCGTTGACTCCGTAGCTGGTGTTGTCGCGTACGTAGATTACGAAGAAAGTTTTGGCAGAGCGGCCATGCAGCGCTTCAGTCCCGTAGCCCTTGATGCGTCCATCGGCAAAGTTGACACCAAACATGGTTTCATGGCCGTTCATGGTGGTGCTGACATATCTGGTGCTGGTAGCCCACTGAGAGTCGATGATACGATCACCGCTGGATGTGTCTCCATACTTGAAGACGAAGTAATCGGTATCGATGAAAGGAATTCCTGTGCAGGTTCCTTCTTCGACACACCGGCTGACGTCGGTGCCGCTGAAATCGATCAATGAATAAAGCTCTTTGATGGTAGGTAAGCGCCAATCGTTGTACCCACCCAAAGTCAGACTGGAAGCACCCGCAACCGCTTGGTTGTAGGTCATCTTCTCGCCAGGATCCTGCTGCCATATCAAACCTGTCACCAGGTCGGTCACTGTGCCGTCACCATTATCCTGGTAGCTTGCCTGGGTGCCGACGACCTGACCATCCTGTCCGTAGAAGGATTTGCCTTCTTCGGGGCAGGGGATGCTGGTTGAATCGCTATAGCAGTATTCCTGTCCAGTATCAACGATGGCATAACTATAGACAGATGCGTTGGCAGTGTCTTGCTCTGCAGTTGGGGCAAGTGAGTCAGCGCTAACTGAAGTCAGAGGGTAGACTGCTCCGCTGGCTGATAATATGAAAGCGATTGCGATTGCAATCATTAGGGTTTTTCTTTTCTTGTTCATGGTTTGCTCCTTGATTATACAAGTAATCTTGGGTAGATATTAGCAAACGCATGTTCAGAAGTTGTTTAGAAGTTTTGTGGATTCTATTGGTTTCTTGGGAGGTACCACGTACCCCAAAATTTGGATGATCCCACGGCGTTCCCCAGAGCCCCCCCTTTCCCCCAATTATTGGTTGGCTAATTTTCCTTCCTCAAATAGCGCGTGTGTGCCAATACCCCGGGATTGGCATCAATTTGGGTTACAGATTGAATGAATCAGTTGGACATGAGGCTGTTTTTGATCCCAAGCCGAAAGGGGGGGTGGGTTGAAATCTGAAATTTGATTCTTCCCTATTGCTTTGGCGGCTTGCTGGCGAAATTGGGCTGTTTCAACAGAACCCCCAATCCCTATGCTGACTTGAAAGCCGAGCTCATTGATTTGCCCAAGGATTCTCTCGGCGATATCCTTTGCCTCAGCGACCGTTGTATCATATAGCAGGACTGCAAATTCATCTCCTCCCCAATGGCTGACCAAGTCTGTTTTCCTGACATGCTGAACAACGCTAACCGCTACAGCTTTTATGGCCATATCTCCAGCATGATATCCTTGTTCCCGGTTTATTTCCTTAAGATTATCCAGATCGATAAAAAGAGCAATAAACCCACCCTCAAGTGTTGCAATTTCAAAAGCCTCTCTCGTTGGTAATCGTGTCAGGGGATTGCGAACATAAAAAGGCTTTGAATCACGAAGTACCCAATCAGCGATCATAAAGCGTAAGCGATTGATAAGGGTGGCATGTATTCCTAGCATCTCTATTTCCTCTCTGGAGTATCAATTCCAAACCATTTGGTGCAAGGATCGTACCAATTCGTTGTTCAGAAGCTGTTTAGGAGCATTGAATAAATCATGTAGGTCCTTCCCCTGGAATTTAGGAATATGTAAAAAACAGCAAGTACCGCCTTCACCTCTTGCTGTTTTTTACTAACCACCCCTTTGATTAGTATTTTGAAGTTGAAAACCTGTTAGTCTGCCAAGGTGCTGGTATCGCCTTCATCTTCACCGAGAGCTTGCGCTTTGAGCAGTCGGCGCATGATCTTTCCACTGCGAGTTTTCGGCAGGCTATCAACGAAGGAGATGCTCTCTGGTTTTGCAATGGGCCCCATTTCTTTGCCAACATGTTCGATCAATTTATTTACCAGATCATCACTCCCCGTTTGACCAGCATTCAAAATTACATAGGCATGTACAGCGCTGCCTTTGATATCGTGCGGAAGACCGATCACGGCCGCTTCGGCAACAGTGACATGGCTAACCAATGCGCTTTCGACTTCAGCAGTGCCCAATCGGTAGCCACTCACCTTGAGGACATCATCCATACGCCCGATGACCCAGATATAGCCGTCCTTGTCCTTGCGCGCCGAGTCGCCAGTTTGGTACATATCCCCAAACTTTCCCCAGTATTGCTGTTTATAGCGCTCATCATCCCCATATACGGTACGTAGCATCCCCGGCCAGGGTCTTTTTAGCACCAGATAGCCTTCTTCGCCTGCTTTGACGGATTTCCCATCGTCATCCACGACATCGACTTCATGTCCGAAGAACGGTTTCGTTGCCGAACCGGGCTTGAGAGGCGTTGTTGGCAACGGTGTGATTACGAAGCCCCCGGTTTCAGTCTGCCACCAGGTATCCATGATGGGACACTCATCGTTGCCAATCACCTTGCAATACCATCTCCAGGCTTCGGGATTGATAGGCTCTCCCACGCTTCCAAGCAGGCGCAAGCTCGAAAGATCATAACGTTTCGGCCATGCATCGCCGTAGCGCATTAGTCCTCGTATGGCGGTAGGTGCGGTGTAAAGGATCGAAATTCCAAACTTTTCGATCATGCGCCACCAGCGATAGGGATATGGATAGTTCGGTGCGCCCTCATACATGAAGCTGGTTGCTCCGGCGATCAACGGAGAATAAACAATATAACTATGACCGGTGATCCAACCGGGGTCAGCAGCACACCACCAACGGTCTTCATCCTTGATATCGAAGACGGACTTCAGGGTGGTATACGTATAAACCTGATAGCCGCCATGGGTATGAACAACTCCCTTTGGGCGACCAGTAGTACCCGAAGTATACAGAATGAAAAGCAGATCTTCGGCATCCATGAATTCGGTTTCGCATTTAGGGTTGGCGATGGGCAATTCCAATAGATCGTGGTACCAGTAATCCCGCCCGGTTTCCATATAGATTTCCTGTTCGGTGCGTTTGACCACAATGCAATTTTCGATGGTAGGTTGACGAGCCATGGCTTCATCGGCGATATTCTTCAACTCTACGATTTTGCCGCGCAGCCAACCGCCATCAGCAGTGACTAGCACACGGCTTTGAGCATCTTCGATGCGCTCAGCCAACGCCTCCACACTGAAGCCACCGTAAACCACGCTATGTGCAGCACCAATCTTGGCGCAGGCCAGCATCGCGAATACTTGCTCAGGGATGCGCGGCATATAGATAGTTACGATGTCCCCTTTCTGCACGCCCATGCTCTTGAGAATATTGGCCATCTTGCTGACCTCACGATCTATGGCGTGATAGGAAAACGTGCGCACATCGCCGGGCTCGCCTTCCCAGATCAGTGCCAGTTTATTACGCCGCCAGGTTTTCAGATGTCGGTCAATGGCGTTGTGGACGATATTGGTTTTGGCACCCACGAACCACTTGAAGAAAGGAGCATTACTATCATCCAGAACCCTGTCCCATTTTTGGAACCATTCCAGTTGCTCAGCTCGTTCAGCCCAAAAGCCCTCCGGATCTTCAATGGATTGTTGGTACCAGGTTTCATAGTCCTGAACGTTAGCATTTTGCACGATATCCTGGGATGGAAAAAATACTTCCCCCTCGATTTTTTGATCTTTTAACATGCTCTTTCCTCCTCGAATGAATAAGGGATACGAATAAGCGATTATTTCATACAATCCTCTAAAACCCAATTCTTTCGAGATGGTTTCGTATCGACGGCGATTCCCATAGACTCAACCTCGAAAATTACCGTAATTGGATAAATTTAGTTATAATATCAGGAGTTACGCACTTGAAGTGGATTGGGCTGGGAATAGGGGGTGGGGGGGGGGGCGCCCCCCCCCCCCGGGGCGCCCCCCCCCCTTTTTGGGGGGGGGGGGGGGTTTTGGGGGGGGGGGGGGCCCCCCCCCCCCCCACCCCCTATTCCCAGCCATTTTTTCGCTGGACTGCGTACGTCCTAAATATGTAGTTTTATCCATGGAGGATCAGTATGGAACGCGACAGTTTTCTCATTGAAGCCGATGAGTTGCTTACCAAAATCAAAGACCCCGATATCCGCATTTACGATGCCACGATCATGTTCCACATGGGCATGAGCCCAGAGGAAGCCGCCAAAATGCCGACAGCCCAAGAGATTTATCTTCAGGGGCATATCCCCGGCGCGGCCTTCTTCAACCACCTGGATTTCTCGGATACCGATAGTCCCTACGAGTACATGCTGGCTGCGGATGACAAACTGGCGGACCAGATCGGGAAAATCGGTATCGCAAATGTTTCCGAGGTTATCTTGTATGCTACCACTCTTTTGGCTACCGCCACGCGGGCCTGGTGGTTGCTGCGCTATGCCGGTGTGGAAAATGTGCGTGTGCTCAACGGCGGTTTCCCAACATGGAAGGAAGCGGGCGGGGCCATTGAACAGGATGCGCGGTTTTATCCAGCGGTCCAGTTTGATGCCCAATTCGATGCGGACATGTTTGCCAATAAGAAAGAAGTGCAGTCCGCTATTGAAAACGACGACGTGACCGTCCAGAACTCCCTGACGCAGGACTGGCATGACGATGAGCACATACCAGGTTCCACTTGCCTGCCGCTCACGGACCTGACGATTGGATGGGACGCTTTCTTGCCGGAGGATCAGTTGGGGGCGCTCCTACCGGGCACCGACCGTCAAAAGCGCATCATCACCTACTGTGGGGGTGGCGTTGCTGCAACGCTGAACGCCATGGCTTATATGATGAACGGCTTCGAGAATGTGGCCGTTTATGATGGTTCCTTGTATGAATGGATTGGGGAAGGGTTGCCAGTGGCAAGTAATGAGTAGTGTGGATCTTTCCATTTGAAAAAAACACGGCATTTGCAGTTCACGCAGGTCCGATAATGCATGAGGCATCCAGAATTTAAGAAATATATCGATATTTGATAGAAAATCACTCCCGACACTCTCTCGCTGGTAGTAGAAAAAATAGGGTTCCAGCAGCATTTTGCGCTGCTGGAACCCTATTTTTTCGAAATGCATCCCCCCTTCCCCATTTCATTAAAAGAGGGGAAGGGGGGACGCGAAGCAGGGGGAATGGAGAAAACAGACATGACACACCAGAATATTAAATTCAGGGTGTGTCATGTTTCTAAAACTGGGTGAGGTTTACCTGAAGAGAAAATCCGAATTGGGGATCTCCGGCATGGAAATTGGTTGTGAGTACAGGTACGCACCATCAGGATACAACATATCACCAAGCATCTCTTCTCGGAAAGCCATCAACTGGGCTTCTTGCTCCCTGGTCAACGATGAGCCGACCTGGGCAAAGTTTTCAGCGAAATTGTAGATGATTGCGCCATCCAACTCGCCGTATTCTTCCATCCAGGCCAAGACAGCATCCATATCAGCGGATTCACCAGCCATGAACTTGCGCAGGTCGACGGCGACCAGTTGGCGTGTATCTACGATCTCCAGCAGGTAGGGTCGTTGGATGTCTACTAGGCCAGTTAAGAGCTGCGCCTGGTCTGGGGTTAGGGTATTCAACATGGCTTCCCCCATATCTCCTGTCAGGTTGGATGAGATGGTGTAATCGGGGTTGCCCATGGCGGGAGCATCTTTGAGATAGAACGAACCAAAGTAGGTCCCTTGGCGTTCGGGGCAGAAGTACACATCTGCTTCGACCGAGCCGAGATACCAACTGAACATGTCACCGGCATAAGTCATCACAGCGACTTTGACATCCCGGTCCAGGCCGCGTATATCGGAAGGCTCCTCAACATCTGGCCAATCGAGCATCCCTACGCCAACCAGTGCCTCCAGATAGTTTTGCTGAGATTCATCCAAAGCGCTAAGCATGCCGCCCATCACCTGCGCCCTCTCGAAGCTGATCTCGCCATCCAGCCGATAGAGATCAGCTGAGTAATCCTTGACAGCTTCTTCGTCCAAGCGTGACGTTCCGGCCGGGAGATCACCATCCAGCAAGCGGCGGAAAGCGTCCATCAGGACAAAACGCATTTCAGCGTACTCATCAATGGAGTCAACTTGACCCTCGGCCAGAGTCACCAGCTCGGAGCGCTGCTCAGGGGTCAGCACATTGAGCATGTTGAAGGCGGCTTGGGTCAGGAAATCAGTGTTATGCCCCATCTCGGTGGGGTCGTTATCACGCAGGTACTGAAAACCCCAGAAATCAGCCACCTTGCCAGGAGGGAAGAAGGAATCAGCACCCAGGTCGCCGGTCAGAAAAGCCAGGGCGTCGAAGGAAATTGTCATCTCCTGTGCATGGTCTGAGATAGCCTGTTCAATATTGTATGCAGCTCCATTCTCAGCGGGCGGTCTTCCATCGCTTGGATCACGCTCGCTGGGATGTTGTGCGTCAAGAGGGCCATCAGATTGGTTTTCGGGCGGACCCTCGAACGGATCTCGTTGGGGTGAGCAGGCCAGCTGATCCTGAACAACTTCACAGACCCCTGTTTCAGGACCATTGTTGGATGTAAATTCACAGGCATCTTGTTCAATCCCTCCACTGCAGGCAGCGATGGCCTCCTGTGGGGGTGTTCCTCCAAGGGCAGCAAGTTGCCCTGGATTAGTTTGATCATTATTGTCGCCGGGCTGCTGGAGGTCAGATGATCCACCTGTTTGGTTTTCGGGCGGACTGTCAGACGGATCGCGTTGGGGTGAGCAAGCTAGTTGTTCTTGTACCACTTCACAGACGCCTGTTTCAGTACCCTGGTTGAATGAAAATTCACAGGCATCTTGCTCAACTCCTCCATTACAGGCAGCGATGGCTTCCTGTGGGGGTGTTCCTCCAGGAGCAGGGGGCTGTTGGCCGTTACCTGTATCCCCGCTTTCCCTTGGCGGAGGTTGCTGGCCGCTGCCAAGGTCCCGGTTTTGCGGGGGTTGTTGCCCATTCTGCGTCCCTTCATCTTCTCTGGGAGGGGGCGGCTGATTATTGTCAGAACCCTCTCTTGGCGGGGGTGGAGGCTGGCTGTTGTCTGAACCTTCTCTTAGTGGAGGTGGGGGAGCGTTATTCTGGCTGTCACTTGGAGGAGGTGATTCCTGCCCGAGTTCATCTTCGACTAATTGAATTACTGGAGCCTCATCGAGTTGATCCGCGGCAACGATGCCTGGTGTACAGACAAGTGCCAGCAAGGTTACGAGCAGAATATTGTAAATGGGTTTGGTGTTCATTACTTTCTCCTTTCGTTTGTCATGTTCTAAATCTAAAGGTTCTCAGGAAAAAGAGAGAGTGGCCGCTGTCACCCTTTGAGGCGCACAGGCATGAGGCCACTCCTCAATTACCATGACTCCAGTCATGGTTCATCATCAAAAACCGTGACACTCTATAGAAGTGGCCTGTGATATTGCATGATATGATAAGAATATGCGACGGGACAAATTCAAGGGCAAACAAATACAGCGCATTGCTGCCTGGATGTGGATTGGCTACCTGCTGGCAATGACTTTGGTGGATTCAACCATCTATAGAGATTTCTTGAATTCGCCATTGGCGCTTTATGCCTGGACGAATGGCTTGGCAGCGCTGTGCTTTCTTGGTTTAGCATATTGGGGTTGGGCACAAAAACGGTTGGAGGATGCTTACTTCCCATTGCTGATCCTGCTGATCTCGGTGACTCCGATATTGCTGCACCACCTCCTCTTGCCGCAGTTGCCGCCGGGTCCGTTGTCCAACGCCGAGGGGATGATCATGCGGCAGTTGCCCGTTCACTTCATTGGTCTCATTCTGGTTGCCTGGCAATACTCTTGGGGGCCAATCATTTTCTATAGTATTGGGACGGCAGCCTTCGAATTGCTGATCATCATGCTGTTCAAACGGGTCAATCCCGGTACTTTCACTATTATCGTTTTAATCACCGTCATTCGTACGATTAGTTTCCTGGTGATTGGCATCTTCATTCATCGTCTGATGTCTCGACTGCGAGCCCAGCAAGATTCCCTCCGACAGGCAAACCTGCAGCTCAAGCACTATGCCAGCACACTCGAGAACCTGACCATCAGCCGGGAGCGTAACCGCATGGCTCGCGAGCTGCATGACACCTTAGCCCATACCCTGAGCGGTTTGTCAGTACAGTTAGAGACTGTCAAGGCCTACTGGGAAGTGGAACCAAATACCGCTCAAAACCTACTCGATCAATCTTTAGCGGCCACCCGCTCCGGTTTGGATGAAACCCGCCGGGCACTGAAAGCCCTGAGAGCCACTCCGTTAGATGATTTGGGCTTAGGTATGGCAATCCGCAATTTGGCAGAAACCGCCGTGAACAGAAGCACCTTAAAACTGAGTCTGATGCTCCCGGAACAAATCCCAACCCTGTCTCCAGATATCGAACAGTGCATCTATCGTGTTGCCCAAGAGGCGATTGAAAATGTGACCCAGCACGCCAATGCCCGAAACCTGGCCCTCCGACTGACGTTTGATGAGGACACTGGTATTCTCAAAGTTCAGGATGACGGCCTGGGGTTTGATGTGCGGCAGAGAGAAAAGACAGGCCATTTTGGTTTATCTGGGATGCGCGAACGCGCCCATCTGGCAGGTGGCAAATTGACCATCGACAGCCAACCTGAGAAAGGGACCATCGTCAAGCTAATTCTAAAAGGAATTATCGATGAGAGTGATCATCTGTGACGATCAGGCTATTATCCGTGATGGCCTGGAAATGCTCTTGAAATTAGAGAAGGATATCGAGGTAGTCGGGCTCGCTCAAGACGGAGCCGAAGCCGTGGAGTTAGCAGAGCGAGAATCCCCGGACCTGGTGTTGATGGATTTGAAAATGCCAGGGATGAATGGCGTAGAAGCCACCCGGCGCATTCGAACCCATCATCCCGAGATCAAAGTACTGGTGCTAACCACCTACGATGATGACGAGTGGGTTTTCGATGCCATCCGGGCTGGGGCATCAGGATACCTGCTTAAGGATACCCCCCGTGAAGCTGTCGTTGATGCTATCCGAGGAACCGTAGAAGGGAAGTCATTCGTAGATCCAGCTGTCACGGGCAAACTACTAAACCAATTGGCCAGCAAGCAGGAGCAACCCACATCGTTGATCATTGATAAACTGACTGGACGAGAAGCAGATGTGTTGTGCCTTATCGCTCGTGGCCTGAGCAACACTGAAATCGCTGAAGAACTCCACCTTTCCGAGGGGACAGTGCGCAATCATGTCAGCGCAATTTTTTCGAAATTGGATGTCTCAGATCGCACCCAGGCCGCGATTATGGCGATTCAGCATGGGTTGTAATTTTCAAGCTCTCTGTACCTGAATTGCCGATTGTCCTTCCATAGGGCAATTGTATTCACAAATTCCGCAGCCAATACAAAGATCACGAACAACGTAGGGTTGCTGCAAGTAAATTTCTCCACCCCATTCATCTATCGCGGTGACCTCTTCTAGCCGGATGGCTTTATCCGGAACCGGGCACATCTCCTCGCAGACAATGCAGTCAGTGGCATAGGCCCAGGGCAGGCAGCGGTTTTGGTCCAGGACGGCTAATCCCATCACCTGCTCACGCTTTGTTTCCAGATCCAAAACGGGGATTGCTCCACTGGGGCACGCTTGCCCGCAAGCGGTACAACTGTAATCGCAAGGACCCAGCCGCGGTACCAGGTAGGGAGTCCACAGTCCTTCTAATCCCGCTTCCAATAAAGCCGGCTGTAAGCCTGTCGTCGCGCAAACTTGCATGCACTCACTGCAGTGGATACATTTGGAGAGAAAATCATCTTCATCTTCGACTCCCGGAGGGCGGATCAGGCGCGGGTCGGGCGATTTTGCGGCAGCGTTCGTGCCCATCATCAGCGCGCCGGCGGCACCCATCCCCAGCGAGACCAATGCCTGACGACGGCTGGGATCGTACTCCTGTGCCAATACAGGGTGGGTCTGCCAACGAAAAGCGATGCTGCTGTCTGGACACTCAACAAAGCAATCCATGCACAGGGTGCACTCTGATGGGATGATTTCCTGGGGATGGATCCCATTTCCGTTATGCGCCTGGATGGCTTCCATCTGGCATTCGCTGATGCAGTGACCGCAGTGATTACATTGGGGTTTGATGAGTGGTTTGAACAGGGAAAACTTCGAGAGCCAACCCAACAACCCGCCCAACGGACACAGATAGCGACACCAAAAGCGATCCGCCAGGGCGTTTAGGGCCAGTATGCCCGCGAAAAGTGCGAAGATGAATATGTTCTGGGCATAGGCTGACTGGATCGAAGGTAAAACCACACCGCGCAGTGCGCTCTCGATCCAGTTGATCGCCGGTTGAAATAAGGGATATTGGTATAAGGCGAACTCAAGCTGCGTGATTCCATAATTGAGCGCTGGGAGCAGGCCGGTGGTGATCGCACGGGTGATGATGGTGATAGGATCGAAGATCAGCAGCGCCAGGCTGCCTAACAGAGCCATCCCCAGGGTTAGCAGCAAGAGCACATATTTAACTGACCTCCAGCGCGGCGAGACCTTTGCAGAGCGTTGATAAGCCCCCGAAAATCGGACCCACTCCAGGGTGGTGCCCATGGGACAAATCCACCCACACCATACCCGACCTAAAAGAAGAGTCACGCCCAGAGTGATCAGCGCCCAGCCCATCGTAGGTATCCAGGCGCGGTCGGCGATCATGGCCGTCAGCGCCGTCAGGGGATTGAGACGAAAGAACAAACCTGATTGGGGTGAAGCCTCTCCTGCGCTCCAGTTGACCAGCAGCAAGTAGAGGAATAGCAACAGTGTCAGGATTTGCACAACCTGGCGAACTCTGCGCCAGCGGCTCCACTTGAGGGTTGGTTCTTTGGAAGGGGTGAGTTGCGTATCTTGGTTTGCCATCTTATTGGGATGAGAATCCTTGCTTGTAGTCGAGATTTCCAAATCTCGTAATCACGGGATCGCCCTGCGCGCCTTTGGCGTGGATATCCCGACTACAGAAGCAATTTGCAGTGCTATTAAACAGCAACCTCTTCAATCTTCAAGCTGTCCAGATCCAGCGTCCCCAAGCCCATCTCGGCGCCCAAACGCAGGGCATCGATATCTGCTCCGGTCAGGCCGAAGAAGGTGGTTGCATAAGCGCCTGTAGCTACAAAATCCTGGCTGGCGATGATGGTATTCATCTGCTTGACATCGCTCAAGTTGCCGCCCCTGGGGCCGCGGGCCATAAGAATGTTGACTGCATCCATGATCGTCAGTGTGGGGCGGATCAGGCTGGCGAGGTCTGCCAGACGTTGGCCCAGTTTGCGGTGGAATTTGTTGCGCTGGGTGATCACGCCCATCAGGTTCTTCATGCTCAAGGTCAGCCGTGACAGACTGTGGTGTTTGGCTATGGGAACATTGATCACCACATCGGCATCGAGAATGTCACCATAGACAGACCAACTGGAGATGTCGAGCCCTTCAGGGATATCGACTGTGCGGTACTTAATGTCGCTCATCACCTCCGTTTGACCTCCGGCAGCGATGACAGCATCCCCAATACCGCTGCGAGCGTAAACCTGTTCGCAGGTGCTGCTGGAAGGTTTATCCATCATACGGACGCGCCCCGCACCAGCACCTACACAGAGTTCTGTGATGGCGTCGACAACCTCGGGGTTTGTGTAAGCAGCGTATTCATACGAGTAATCGGCAGCGACGATGTTGGGTTTGATGATCACATCATCCCCAGGCTTGACAAAAAGCTCAATGCCGCCCAGCGCTGCGATAGCCGCCTGCACCAGGGCTGTGGGGCTGGCGCTGGATCCTCGTGTGACAGTCATGTCAAATTTTGTTTCAATATTTTCCTGATCTGTAAGGGTAAGTAGGTTTCTCCCAAAGGTGGTACTGAAGCCACCAACTGCCAATAATTGAAGAAACTCCCGTCTGGATATGGAAGGTTTGTCGGTCATTGTTGTCTCCTTCTAGAAAGCAACGAATCGGTATCGATAGCATAAATCATACCAAAAAGATATTCAGGAATTGTTCAAAAATGTTTGGAGTTCGATTTTTTTAAAGAGTTTCCGTTGAGGTAACTCTACAAAATACTGCCGACACAGAAGCCACCGGTTTTCCTGAAAAAGCCTTTCAAGCAGCCGATCTCAATTTCAGCGCAAATTAAAGCGCCATTTCAAGTAATTGCGCTTAGCAACTTGTTCTTGCAACAAGCCCCATAGATCACGGAAGGCTTTGATAATCACCCGGATATCTGCTCCTGTAGCCTCACCACCGACGCGCGGACGATGTGTTACCGGTACTTCCTCGATTCTACATCCCAGTCGCCGGGCGCTGGAGAGAAATTCCGTATCGATTAGCGCACCATCCGAAGTGATATTCACACATTTGAGTACGTCACGCCGAAATAGCTTGAACCCGCAATCGATATCCCGGCACAAATAGCCAAAAAGAATGCGAATGAGAGTATTCCAGCCAAAAGCGTTGAATTTACGTAGGAAAGGGTCGCGCCGGGGCGCACGGTAGCCACAAACGATATCAGCGTTTGCAGCTTCCTGGTGTTCAAGTAGGCGTGTGATTTCCTCAAAATGGAATTGGTTGTCGGCGGGGAAGAAAGCAATCAGGTCTTTTCGAGCGGCAGCAAACCCCGCTTTGAGCGCCCCCCCATAACCACGGTTAGGGTAGTGCTCTACCAGGCGGAATTCAGGGATATAAGCGGCCAGTTCACGCCCAATCTCGCCTGTGTGGTCGCGGCTGCCGTCGTTGACCAGGATGATCTCATGATCGAGGCCAAGGTTTTGTGCCACACCGGCTACTTCGGCGACTGTTGTGCGTACATTGGCTTCTTCGTTATATGCGGGTAAGACGATGGATAAACTTTTCATGATAAACCTCTTTTTTGTAGAGATGTTCCGGCGGAGCGTCTCTACCGAAAAACTACCATTTTGTTCAAGATAAAATTCCAGCCAAAGGCGGCGCCGGTTGCCAGTACAAGGGAGATGACTTCACTAAGATTAAACGTCTCTAGACCGAGATACATGACACCGGCATTGATTCCCAGGGCGGCGATGTGGGTCAACGTGAACAAGAAAGCCGCCTTCCAGGTTGGGACACGGTATGCCGTATCCTTGCTCTTGAACGTCCAGTTGCGGTTCCAATAAAAACTGTTGGTCATGCCAACAGCGTAGGCAATCCCTTTGGCCAGTACGGGCAGGGGCTCCAGCCACAGCCAGCGAGTTAGTACATAGTAGGTCGCTGCGTCGATGAGGGTGTTGGATACGCCCACAGCCGCATATTTGATGACCTGTGAAATCATCTTCAAACCTTGAAAGTTTTCAAAACCTTCAAGGTTTCTCTTTGCGTTAGCTTCCGCAGTCATAGAGCACCTCTTCGGTTTGCCCGCCGGGGCTACCTGGGCCGCCTTGAATTTGGGGCATCGTAATCACGCCCGGCACATCGACCACGCTACAGCTATTTCTCATCCATTGGGCGATCTCCTGCTTTTGCTGTGGGATGCCGAGGATGTAGCGCAGATCGCCGTTATCAATCATCTCAATCAACTCTCCCAGACTGATCACATCATCTCTGCCGCCGAAGCCGCCAAAGGTCAGCACTGCCCGATCCGATTCCAAGAGGTAGGGCGCCGCACCGCGGGCGTTGAGCGTAGCTAGTAGATAATCGTCAGGATCGGTGTTGGCCAGTGTGTAAACCAGGATGGCTTGCCCATTTGCGCTCAACGTAGTCACATCTGGGGTCATGAAGGTTGAGCGGGTGCGGTCGGATGCTGAAATGCCTGCGGTGGGGAGCCCCACGTTGGGATTGGGATTCAGCGTGGTCAAAGCAGACCAGGTGAGCGGGGCAACCAGCATAGCGATTAGCACCAAGGAGAATCCGATTTTGTGGGCCGGGATCAGTTTACTCAATGCGAGGATGCCGATTCCAGCCAGCCAGATTAAGATGGATATCGCCGTAACCCAGCCTGCGTACTCCGGATAGTTTTGAATGATGTAGATCTCGAAGATGATCGTCAGCCCGGTAATGAAGGCCGTGACCAGCCAACCGAGGGTGGGGTTCTGTTTCCAGTGTTTGGCGACGCTCCAGAGGCTGATCCCAACTAAGGCCGCTAGTGGGGGTCCAATCATAATCAGGTAGTAGCGATGGAACAGGCCGGTAGTGAAACTGAAATAAGCCATGGAGGGCAGCAGCCAGCCAGCCCAGAGCAGCAGGCTGTTGTGCTTACCATTCAGCGGCCATGACCAGCCTGTGGCGACCAACGCAACGGGCAGTCCCAACAATACCAGTGGCAGCAACCAGCTGGCCTCAGTGACCAGGGGCTCTTCGAACAGGCGCAGCACACCCGCTGTTCCAGTCTCTCCGCCGTTCATGTTACCCCGTCCTGAGCCTGTCGAAGGGCCACGTCCACCAACCTGCCCGCCGTCGATACCTTGGCCGCCAGGAGGGCCATCGGGGAATTGTCCGTCAGGACCGTCTGGGAATTGACCAGGAACGTTGGCGGTTGATGACGTCGGTGGCGGCTGGCGCCCTTCCGGTACACAAACCAGGTCTCCACTCTGATTGTCATAACAAGTGCCATCGATGGTGTTGCCATTTCGTAAATTGACCGTGCAGTCTTCGCCAGTTCTCAAATCAGTACAGGCCTCCAGAGCTTCGGGTGGTGGTTGGCGATTAATTCCTTGGGGCTGATTCCCATCGAGAACGGAATTCTGCCCAGGAGGGCCCAACCCACCCTGAGGTCGCGTCGTTTTTCCATCTGGAGGGCTATCGCTAAATTGTGGGGCCTGGCCTGAATTTATGGAGGAGCCATCGGCTCCAACCCGGAGGCCTTGCCCTGAGTTTATCGAAGGGCCATCGGCGCCGCCTGGGCCACCAAGGCTCATATTTAAACGCTTCAGCCCGTTATGGCCGACGATTAACTCCATAACGGTGTTGTCTTCGCTGCTGCCAATATAGGGGCGCTCGTCCACAGGGGTCAAGTCTACTACCACCACCCAGGCCAAGGAGACAACCAACAGAACAATTGTCGCCACCCCAAGCTGGAGGATGCGTTTCCACCAGGCATTGCGAGCGCCCAATAAATAGACGGCATAGAATGCGGGCAAAACCATATAGGCTTGCAGCATCTTGATATTGAAGCCCAGCCCAACCAGTACCGCACCTAGCAACAGATGCCGGGTTTTCCCTGACTCAGCAGCCTTGAGAAACGCCCAGGCTGCCAGCAACGACACGAAAACCAGTAGGCCGTCGATGGTGTTGTTGCGCTCAGTGGCGATGGTCACGGGGACTAGTGCTAACACCAGAGCAGAAATCAACCCAGCCCAGATACCGAAATATTTGCGAACTAAATGGTAGAGCACCGGGATGGAGAGCGTTCCGGCCAAGGCCTGTGGCAGCGCCAGAGCGAAGCCATTGATACCCAGGAAATAGGCCGAAACCGCTTGCACCCAGAATCCCAAGGGGGGTTTGTCGACGGTTACGGAGCCGCCCGGCTCGAAGGAGGCGTAGAAGAAATTGTGCCAGGAAGTCAGCATCGATTTGACCGTGGCAGCATAGTACGTGTTGCCGATAGTGTAAGTTCCCAATTGGTAAAAGCGCAAAAAGGCACCCAGTGCAACGATCGCCAACAGCCCAATACCGCCGATGATCTTTTGGCGGCTGAGGTTTAGTGTCCGCGTCTGGGATGTGTTTGTTGGTAGGGTTTGCGTTTCTGTGGTCATGACTTTGTCCTCGAGTATTTTCATCGCGAGAAGCCTGCAGTAGGCGTGGCGACGAAGAGATCTGCTACTAATAGTGGGAGACTGCTTCGCCAAGCTGAACTTTGCTCAGCCGCTCGCAGTGACATTATTCTTGAGTGTCCAAAGCTTAGCAAAGAGATGTTCAGAAGTTGTTTAGAAGTGGTATGAATTGTGTAAAGGGTTGCTGGTGAGAAGAAATAGTAAAAAATGGGTGTGTGCAGGCGCAAAGCGCTGCACACACCCATTTTTTACACAAATTCCCCCTGAAAACCGGTTTCTGAAATAACTTAGGCCCTAAAGGTATCTGATACCTTTAGAGCCTTCTTTCAACATTGATTATCCCTCTGCCTCGTACTCATCGACTAACTCGATGCTCTCGTCGATTGAACCATCGCTGGCATAGTCGATATCGATGAACAAGCTGCTGCCGGGGCCTTCCCACTCACTAAATAGGAAATAGCTGGTGTCGCCAGGTTCCATAAAAATATCATCGTTGCTGAACCAGGACTCACCTGCATCATCAATGCGGTACATGACGATCTCGTAGACGCCGTATTCGGTGGTGTTATCCGTATTGACGCTCAGGGCGCCATATTCGAGATCTAGCTCGATCACGAACTCAGCGCCTGATTCAATGTCCAGGGCAGCCACGATGAACTCGTAGTCCGCTTCGGGAGTCTCGACGCCGAAGATCATATCTGGAGCATCGTTATACTCGGTGCTGTATGCCAGCATCGTGCCATCCGATGAAACTGTGATCGTATCTGACGTACCGGGATCCAGATACAGGTCAGCAACTACCAGGTTGTAGCCAGGGCCGATCATGGCTACATCGGAAGTGATGCCTTCCGTAGAGCGGCTGGCATCCACGGTGATGCTGAATTCAATACCTACTGGAATTTTGTAGACTGGCTCGTTGTTGATATCCCAGATATCCACACCGAACTTGAAATTTTCACCGCTGGCACCTTCGATTTCGTTGATGAACTCGCCATCAAAGAAGCCGATGCGTTTTCCGTCTTCGGTGACGATCTGCAAATCCGCCTGACCCGTGAGCCAGACTTGATTGAAATCTTGATTTTCAGCAGGGGCTGCTAGACCGCGCCCGTTGTTCATCCCCGTTGAGCCGCCGCTGGCACAAAAATCGCACTCTTGCTGCTGCAATCGTGCAGAAATGCCGACAACCTCCAACGTGTGGGTATCCGCATTGCCTTCGTACAGGGACTCAGGTGCATTAGGGTTGGTGGCAGCCTGATATTTCCAGGTGTTCGCATTGTAGTCAACTTCTACAACTCGTTCTTCATTGGGCCAGTTGTTGTCATATACCATGATGTGATAAATGCCGCCTCCTTGATCAACAACTGCATAAGGCGTGATCGCATGACCACCGCTGAAATCAGGCATGTATATACCCATGACCCATTCTTCTTGGGGGGCTGGGTATGATGTGAAGGTTTCGATCAAAACATCTACAACTGCTGCAGGGGTTTCGTTAACTTTCACTGCGGCCGCCGGCCAGGTAGCCTGAGTAGTGAACCACATGGCGATCTCTCGTTGCAAAGCCTCGTCATTGATGGAAAGGTCATACGCGCTGCTGCCGCCGAAATTGCCGGGGTCAATGTGGTTGCTGTACATCAGCATGCTGAGCACAGCCATGCCTTCACAATGACCACCAGCCATGTAGCCGTTGATCTGTTCCATCCATTGTTTTGCAGGAGGGGTGAGTACACATTCTCCGCCTGCCATGCTTGCACAGACCTGGTCACCGAACAAGCGCTGCATTTCAACCGCTGTCAGGTTTGCGACTTGTATATTGTCGCCATAGTTTTCAAAGCTAAAGCCATGGGAGTCAGGGCGGAAACCAGAATCGGCACCCCCAGTGGGTGCGGAAGTACTGCTCGAACTGCTTGAATTCGAATCAGCCTCCGAACTTGAACCTGCACCCGCAGATGATGCACCCCCACCAGAAGACTGTGCTTCAGTCTCATCGACTTCACCTAAATATTCCACTTCTTCGCCGACCCACCATACAACTGGAACCTGGCCCAAAATGACCTCGGGGGCCTCAGCCACGATGGTGTACTCGTCACAGTCCGTGGCAATCAGCGTGAAAGTGCCTTCCAGACCCGTTTCAAGCCAAAAATCATCGCCTGGCCCGATCTCTTCTTCGGCAAAGATATGCTCTTGCGTTACTTCGGTGGCCCCTTGCGGAACTGCCCCAAACAGACACAAGGTCATATTGGTTTCATTGACGATCTCAACATAGGGATCTTCCTCTTGCAGTGCGGGGAATTGGCCTCCTGCGAATGCAGAGATGGCCAGGGAAGCCAGAATCAACAACGTAAAGGCTCCCAAACGCCTGGATCTAGCAACAAACTTTGATTTCACTGTGCACACTCCTTTGGGGATTAAAACGACAGAAAGGATATACTGGACCATTTATGTCCAATATTATATGCGTTTTTATGTTTATGTCCAGATTAAGGAATAATCAAATTGGGAAATTTTGTTTATTTAATCGGTAACCTAGATAGACGGCCTTCTGAATCCGTATACTCTTTGCCCCCTATTGACTAAGGATACTCGCCAGCACTCGAAGTACGACTGAAATTGCGATGATGCATACCGATAAAGCTGCGAGTGTAGTGAATCCCACCATTGCAGCCAGTATCGTTATCGATTTGCGATCTAAGTGGCTTTCTTGTAAGATCGGGATCGCCACAGTAATCTCTTGTGGATTTGGCGCGTGCTTGAGCGTTTGCAGCAGGGTAAGCATCTCATCAATCCAAGTTTCGACATTTTGTTGGTTGATCTCATTTATGCGCACGCGGCGGATGATCAACTTCAATGCCTCGGGTTGGATAAAAATCTGGCGTAACTCTTGAACCCCACTAACGCGCATCAACGTCCGGATCGCTTTCCGTCCCGGATCGTCTGCCAGGATTTTGTTCATCCAGTTAGCATCCAGCGCATAGATGCTGAGATGATGGAACAGGGGATCGTTGAGCACCAAGCTTTCGTACTCTGTCAGCTCCGCGGAAATTCGTCCCAGCTCACTTTTGAAGACTACTACGGCGCGCGTGTTCAGTGGTGCAGCAATTTGGATTTCTAGTGTTGGCCCACGCCGGAAATAGATCTTCACCTGATGATGGTTTATCTCGCCGTGATACTGGCGTCCATTTTGCAGGTAAGCAGAACCCTCTAACCCCCAGGGTTCGAATATGGCATCAAGATGTGCCGCACGTTTACGGATGCCAGAAACACCCCAAATTACAGTTCCGGCAATCCCTGCCAGGATGCCAAGAATCAAGATCCCCATGAAGATCCCAAAATTGGTATCGCGATCTCCACCCCACAGCGAAATTGCCAACGCGGGGATGAGGAAAAGGCTGAATGCCGCGGCCATGACTATGATTTGAAAGGCCAGGCTGCGCCCACAGCCTTCTCCCCAGGTTTTTAACAGTCTCTTTTCCACTTATCTCTGAAAATATGTCGTTAGCAACGGAGTCCAATCCGCATCGGTGTGGCTGGCCAAAATCCTGAAGAAATCGTTTCCGGTGGCAATCTCATTGGCATACGTGGAGGCGTAATCTTGCAAGAAAGCAAAAAAGGCCTCATTACCAATTAGATTACGGAGGTCATTAAGGAAAATTGCGCCTTGCAGATAGACGGCATCACGGTAGTCTCGGTAGCCTGATGAACTGTAGATGGTGTGATTAACCCATCCAGAGGGTTGGTAGGGATTCACACGCCGGCCCCACCAGAAATCATCTAACCTGTCGGGATAGTAATATTCGTAGAATAAGTATTCACTGTATGTGGCCAAAGCTTCGTCCAGCCAGGGTTCCTGGGCCTGGTCGTTAGCGACAACGCCATACCACCACTGGTGAGAAGTTTCGTGTGCAGCAATGGCGATCAAGAAGCTCCCAGCGGTTCCATCGTACGAAGAGAAGAACCCCCGGTTGAGGAAATAAAGACTCTGATATTCCATGCCGTGATCGAAATCTGCTTCCACCATGGTCAGCATAGGATGAGGGTACGGTCCGTAGAGTTCTGAATAGAGTTCGAAGGCATTTACCGTGGCATAGAATGCCTCTTCTCCAGCCTCGACATCTGGGTGGAAAACGTAGCCTCGAATTGTGGTCCCATTGACCTGTTCTTCGAAGACGGAATAGTATTGGCTAACTGACCAAACAAAATTGCGACCATTCTCAATCTGGTATTTATGGGTTTCCCCCTCTCCAGTATCAGGCGCGCCGGCTGCGATGGTCACTGCCTGGGGCAGGTTCTTGAGCGTGATGGTGACATCGAAATTGGCCACCGGATAGACCAGAAATTCCCCGTAGGCCCACGGGTCTCGAATGATCCAGCCCTGGCCATCGCGATAAGGCGGCACGAAGGGATACCAATCAACTAGATTGATCTGGCGGCTGGTATATCCAAAGGGCGTCGGCCCAGCTTGCGATGAGGAATTATTTGGGGGTAGCCAAAGATCATAGTAGATAAACATGTTCATGGTCATGCCTGGGTCGAGCGGTTCAGTCAAGGGGATATATAATTGAGAACCCCGCATGTCGTGATCTGTTATCTCCTGGCCATCTTCCCAGGTTATGCTCGTTAGGTGGAATGCGTCCTGGTATAGGTTTGGAGGAACAATGAGCATGATCTCATTGAAGGGTGTAGAAGAATTGTTGGGGATGCTGATAAACTGGGCCACCGTCAGTTTGAGATTTGTATAATCTAATTCAGTGGAGAATACATACTGGAGTTCCGGCGGCGGAGGCGTTGTGGGGGTGGGGCTGTTGGTGGGGGTTTCCGTGGGAATTGCCGTGGCTGTTGAGGTGGCAGTGCTCTGGACCGCAGCCACGACTTCCGGCGTAGGGCTGAAAACCCGGGTTTGCGTGGCAACGATGGGGGTAATTGTCGGTTCCGCCTGAGGTGAACTACAGGCTGTCAGTGTAATTATTGCGAGCGTAATTGCGGTGAAGATGTGCAGGTATTTCATGGGCGGAATAATATCATTAATTTTGGCGGTTTTCCCACCAATACAGTATAATCGAACGGAATCTAAAGGAAAAACCTAGGGTCTCTGGGAATTCCCGTAGTGAACTCCAGATTTGGGGGTATGGGGCGTGAAGAGCACGCCCCATACCCCCAAATCTGCTAAATTCCACGGCATTTCTAGAGATCCAAATCTGAGGACGTGGATACGTAATGAAAATAACTTGGCACGGACATTCTTGTTTCAGACTCTCCTCCCGCGGACTGGCTACGGTGATCACAGACCCTTATGATGAGAAAGTTGTCGGATATGGGTCCTTGAATTTGCGTGGGCACATTGTTTCTATCAGCCAGGATGCACCTGCATACAATAATGAAGGGGCGGTCAAATCCAAGCAGCGTGTGATCAATGGGCCTGGAGAATACGAGATCGGAAATGTTTTTATTACGGCAGTGCGCACCAACGGTAACAATCGCAAAAAGGACGAACTGCGTAATACGCTCTATGTGTTCGATTATGAAGGGGTTACTGTTGCCCACCTTGGGAATCTATTTCGGGTTCCCAGCCAATCGCAGGTGGAGGCCTTGGGCACCGTCAATATTGCCCTGGTCCCTGTCGGAGGTGGTGGGGGTCTCAACGCAGCCAAAGCTGCTGAAGTGATCAGTTTACTGGAGCCGGGAATTGTGATCCCCATGCATTATGGCTCTTCGCAATGTAAAATCAAGCTTGACCCGCTTAGTAAATTTCTCAAAGAGATGGGCTTGGGAACCATCAAGCCCGTGGAAGAACTCTCTGTGACTCCCTCATCGGTTCCCACGGAGACCCAGGTTGTGGTGTTAGATTACCAGGTCTAACGACTTGAGTGTCATTATGGCTGTCAAACTGTTGATGACATGGAATATCTTGCCGGGGCGCGAACAAGAGTATTTTGAATTTGTGGTGCGCGATTTCATCCCGGAAATCCAGCAATTGGGATTAGAAACCACCGAAGCCTGGGTAACGGTGTATGGCGAACAGCCCCAAATCTTAGCAGCAGCAAAATCAGCCAGCCCCGAAGATTTGCGTCAGATCATCCTCTCGCAGGAATGGGATGCCCTGACTGCGCGTTTACTCGATTATGTAAAAGATCTGGAATTCAGAACGGTTCAAGACCGGCCTGGTTTCCAAATGTAGAGATTGTAGAAAAAAATAGGATATCAGACGGCTTCGCCGCCTGATATCCTATTTTTTTCTGGCAGAAATCGATGGGTTTCCCCTTAGCAAAGAAATTATTAGCGTGGTATAAAGCCAATGCGCGTGATCTACCCTGGCGAGGAGTCAATGAACCTTACGCTGTATGGGTTTCGGAAATCATGCTTCAACAGACGCGCGTAGAAACTGTGTTGCCCTATTACCAGCGCTGGATGAAGCGCTTCCCAGATGTTCAGACGCTGGCTGATGCATCTCAACAAGAGGTGCTCAACTATTGGGAAGGGTTAGGCTATTACAGCCGAGCGCGCAATTTTCATAAAGCCGCGCAAATGGTCATGGATCAATATGGGGGAGAGCTCCCAGCGAACCTAAACGCATTGAAGAAACTGCCTGGGATTGGCGCCTACACAGCTGCCGCGATTGCCTCGATTGCCTTCAACTTGGATGAGGCTACCCTGGATGGCAATATCCGCCGCGTTTTGGCGCGCATCTTCGATGAAAGCCAGCCATTGGGTTCCGCTGAAGCGGAGCGACGCCTGTGGGATCTGGCGCGCAAATACCTTCCCTCAGGACAGGCTGCGGATTACAACCAAGCGCTGATGGAATTAGGCGCCAGCCATTGCTCACCACGCAATCCGAAGTGCGAACTGTGCCCTGTGTCTGAATTCTGCCAGGCCTTTAAGCTGGGGATTCAGGAGCAGCGTCCAGTTAAGAAGAAGAAGGCTGAAATCCCTCACCATACCGTGACCGCAGCCGTGATCCAGCGCAATGGACAAATTCTCATCGCCCAACGCCCAGAGGGCGGCTTGCTGGGTGGTATGTGGGAATTCCCTGGGGGTAAGGTAAAGCCCGGGGAGACCCTGCAAGCCTGCCTGAAGCGTGAAATTTGTGAGGAGTTAGGTGTCGATGTCCAAGTGGGAGAACTTCTGGGAGTTTATGAACACGCCTATTCCCACTTCCGTGTTACCCTACACGCCTTCCTTACTGTACTGGTCGATGGAAATCCCCAACCTTTGGAGCACACCGAATTACGTTGGGAGCATCCCTCGGAATTTGAGAAGTACCCCATGGGGAAGATCGATCGCCACATTGCACAAGACGTTCTTTTATGAGATTGCCATGATAATCGTAGATGCACACCAAGACCTGGCCTGGAATGTACTTTCATTCGGCCGAGATTACACACTTTCAGCGGAAGAAACGCGCCGCCGCGAGCGCGGCAAGGAAGCCCCGCTTCATAACGGCGACACTTTACTGGGCTGGCCAGATTATCAACGTGGTCGCATTGGGATTGTCTTCGCTACACTTTTCGCCGCACCCGCCCGTCGTAAACTTGGCCCCTGGGATGTGCAATGTTATATTGATTCTTCTGAAGCTCTGTCATGCTACCAGGCCCAGATTGATGTCTATCACCGTCTGGTGGATGAGAATCCAGAGAAATTCCGGCTGCTGGGAACACAAACCGAATTGCAGGATCACCTTGTAGAATGGGAAGTTGAAACCGCCACGCCTCCAGTGGGTCTGGTTGTCTTGATGGAGAGTGCTGAGGCAGTCAGGTCTCCCTCGGAGCTGGACGAATGGTGGCAGCGCGGCGTGCGCATCATCGGCCCAGCCTGGGCCGGGACGCGTTTCTGCGGCGGCACAGGGGAACCCGGACCTCTGACCAAAGAAGGCTATCAACTACTAGAAGGTATGGCAGATTTGGCATTCACCCTCGATATCAGCCATATGGATGAGAAAGCTGTGCTGCAAACTCTCGATGCCTATGCAGGCCCGATTATTGCATCTCATGCCAATGCGGCTGCCCTGTTAGATGGCACAGAGAGCAACCGTTTTCTCTCTGACCGAGTCATCCAGGGTTTAATCGAGCGAGATGCTACTATTGGCGTGGTGCCCTTCAATCCATTTTTGCTAGCGGGCTGGCAAGAACGAGATGGCCGCCATTTGGTGACACTCGAGCATGTTGTCGCTCAGATCGATTATATTTGCCAGATCGCAGGAGATGCCCGCCATGTAGGTCTGGGAAGTGATTTCGATGGTGGATTTGGCCTCCAACAAACCCCCGGTGAAATCGACACGGTTGCCGATTTAGCGAAGCTGGCTCCGCTATTAACAAAAAAGGGTTATACTGAAGACGATGTGGCTGCTGTATTTGGGCAGAATTGGATAGATTTCTTGGAGAATACCCTGCCGAAAGGATTATGACCTTGTTTTCGAAAAGATCCAAATATGGACCTCGTCGGGTCTGGATTGGGCTGGGGGTTGTGTTTTTGGGGTTTGTGCTATTTCTCTTAGGACTCGAACCTGATCTATTTAGGTTAGATCGCAGCCCAGTAGTGGGTTTTGTGCAAATCGCCGTTTTCCTGCTTGGTTTGGCAGTGATATGTGTGGGGGGGTATATGAGTTTCTCAATCCAATGGGCAGAATCAGAGAGGGCGCTGGCGGCAGATATTGGCTTGCGTCTGGTTAGCACTGGTTATGTGATTGCATTCGTCTCTGGCCTGGCAGATGTGTTCGGCTTTGGCACGCAGCCTTTCCCAGAAGTGCCTTATTTTGGACCATTGCAAGCTGCGGGCGTGATCCTGGGGGAAGTGGTTATCGCCATTGGATTTTTGTTAGTGGTTTTACCCAATCCCCCCAAAATGGACGAATAGCTTATTCGCGAGGCCTATCGAAAAAATAGAGTGCCGGGGTACTACGCACCCTGGCACTCTATTTTTTTGGGTCGTCTAATATTGTTAAAATATTATTCTAGAGCTTCTAGCATTGCCTGATTGGAGTCGAATTTAAATTCTTCTTCTCCTTGTTCTGCTGCCCGCGTTGCTTCGATATCGATCAGGCGTTCGACACCCGGTTTATCGACCACCGGATGAGGGAATTGGTTCATCATAGTTTCGATCCTTGCTAAGAGATTATCGGTATTTTCAAGAGGAGGTAAGTGTTCGAGATATTTATGCACAGCTTCCGCACCATTTTCGCCATCTTTGCGAGCATATCCGACCAACCCACTGCTTGCCTCTCGCGACCACCCCACCACAAAAATACCTTTGAGCGATTTTTCTGACTCTGGGTCGAATACTTCATATGAGAGCTCGTTTACTGGATACCTGGGTGCTGGATGCTTGACGAAAGCATTCCATTGGATTGGAAGCCCAAAAGATTCATCTACCTTGTCGCCGATGCAAAAAACCACCGTATCGACATCGAGAACTCGAGTTGTGCTTAATCGATGAACTTTGGTATCACCGTCACGTACGATGAGTTTGGTATCTTGTACTTCTAGGCCGCTCACGTTGCCATGTTCATCTCCAATGATTTGCATTGGTGATGAGAGGAACCAAAAAGTGAAACGTGATTCAGAAACAGGTTCTTTCGCCTTGGTGAGCGCTGAAAGGATAAAATCCTTGGCTGCCTCGGGGGATTGGTCTACAGCGTGCATGCGCTCAGCAACACGCTCGAATTCCTGATCTAATGCTTGCAAGTCGATATTTTTGGCTACATTTTCCATCTCTTTTTTGGTGAACTTGACCTCTGCCGGGCCGCGCCGCGCTACGGCAATGACCTGATCGACTTTCTTATCGCGGATCAGCCAGTGGGCGATATCGATCATTACATTACCAACACCGATCAATGCAACCCGTTTTCCAATGGTAAATTCATACTCGCTGAATGGTGGTAACTTGTTGTAGTGGTATACCAGATCTTTGGCATGGAATACACCTTTAATGTCTTCGCCAGGTAGCCCAAGCCATTTTGTGCCTTGCGCGCCAACCGCAACTACGATCGCCTGAAACCCCAGATCCTGAATTTCATCGAGGGTAAGATCTCCCTGCTCTCCAACAGTGACATTGCCATAATAAGTAATAGCCTCATCCGAGAGGATTTTCTGAAATTGCTTACGCAAACCGGCCTTCATTCGGTATTTGGAATAGTAGATTCCATATTCAGCAAGACCGCCTGGTTTGATATCCCGGTTGAAAATGACGACCTGTGCCCCTAACTTGGCCAGTTTTTTGGCTGCATACAAGCCGGCCGGCCCCGCGCCGATTACGGCTACCAAATTTCTTCCAACTTCCATATACGTGTTTCCTCCATAATTTCCTTAAGCGATGTCATAATTAGGCTCTTCAGGAATTGCCGTGGGGGATTTCACAATTAATGGGGGGGGGGGGGGGGGGGGCGCCCCGCGGGCCCAAA
>CAYWIC010000001.1:80473-127752 GCA_964458115.1 uncultured Anaerolineales bacterium
CCCGCCGCCCCCCCCCCCCCCCCCCCCCCCCCCCCAATAATGTTCGAGAACCCCCACGGCGTTTCCCAGAGACCCCATAATTATACCTAGCCTTGGCCTACATACCTTAGCGAAGCCTTAGATTTTCTATGGATGGCCGAATTGAATTCCCAAAGAGCCAATGGTTTACTGCCAACTGGGGTTATGCTATATTGTTACCGTTGTCTGTTGAGCATTGTCAGTCAAGCCGTCGAGAAGCCAGGAGTGATGCCAATGACGTACAAACCGTATTACCCCTCTAAATCCAAGGTTACATCTACGTTATTCGCGAGGGCAATTTTCCGTCGCTTCATCTGGCAGGGAAAAATGATGCCTGCTTTCTGGACGGTGATGAGCGTATTTTCCCTCGTGGTGAATATCATCCTGATCGTGCTGCTCATTTCATTTGGACAGCAACTTTTTAATTTAAAGGAGGCCCTCTCTACACAATTGGTGAATGGATTGCACGAGAATTTCAAGGAAATGAATAAAGCCGTTATCGATGAGACAATTGTCGTTGATGATACAATTCCAGTTCAATTCGATTTGCCGGTTTCCACGTCAACCCGAGTCACTCTTACCGAGCCCACACAGATCAATGGCGCTCAGGTATCAATTTCTGCAGGAGTGATCAATATCAATGCACCTGCCAATATCGTTCTGCCCGCTGGCACGAGCTTGCCAATTGCCTTAGATATCACCGTCCCCGTTGATGAGTCAGTGCCAGTTCACCTTGATGTGCCCGTGTACATAGAACTCAGTGAGACAGGTTTAGGTACACCTTTTAGCGGGCTGATCGGTGTGGTCTCTCCCTATGAAAGTCTGTTAATGAATATGGACGACTCCTGGGATGATACCGAAATTTGTCAGGGCCCTCTGAAATTCTTTTGTGAGTGGTTCCTGATCCCGTAGAGATACTACGGTTTGATGAAATTATATTTTGTGAGGTATTGCTATTCATGGACTCTCCTATAACGAAATACAAACTATCCAATGGCATGCAAGTGATGCTCAAGGAGATCCACACCGCCCCGATCGTCAGCAACTGGGTTTGGTATCGGGTCGGTTCGCGCGATGAAGCCCCGGGCAAGACGGGCATCTCCCATTGGGTAGAGCATATGCAGTTCAAGGGCACCCCCCAGTTCCCCTCGGGCGTTCTCGATAAGGCAATTTCCAGAGAAGGCGGGATGTGGAATGCTTTCACCTACCTGGATTGGACTACCTACTTTGAGACGATGCCTGCCGAGAAGATCGACCTGGCCTTGCGGTTAGAAGCCGACCGCATGGTCAATAGCATCTTTGACTCTGAGGAAGTCGAGTCCGAGCGTACGGTGATCATTTCCGAGCGGCAGGGCAGTGAGAACCAGCCCATGTTCCAGCTTGGTGAAGTCATGCGTGCGACTGCCTTTCGGGTGCATCCGTACCATTATGAGATCATCGGCGAAATGGTCGATTTGCAAACCATGGGACGAGATGACCTCTATAACCACTACCGTAGCTACTACCGTCCCAACAACGCCGTGATGGTCGTAGCTGGCGATTTCGACACCAAAAAGATGCAAGCACGCATCGAGGAGTTGTATGGTCCATTGCAGGCTGGCGACGAACCCAGCCGACAGAGGCGCCCAGAGCCTCCACAACGCGGTGAACACCGCCTGACTGTTGAAGGCTCGGACGATACCGCCTATGTTAGTGCTTACTACCACTCGCCGGTGGCATCTGACGCGGACTTCTTCCCCTTCGTTGTCTTAGATAGCTTACTGACCGGTCCTACGGGGTTGAATATGTTTGGGGGCGGCATCTCTAATAAGACCTCGCGGCTATATCTCAAGCTGGTAGAAGGTGATCTGGCTGTAGGTGTGCGCGGCGGATTGCCCGCTACCATTGACCCTTATGTTTACAGTATCACAATGACCGTCCATCCTGAGCGTACCGCTGATGATGTCATTATCGCCCTGGACGAAGAGATCCAGCGTGTGCAGGACACTCCGCCGACCCAGGCTGCTGTTGACCGGGCTGTCAAGCAGGCCCGAGCCCTTTTTGCCTATGGTAGCGAGAGTATCACCAACCAAGCCTTTTGGATGGGCTTCACGGAGATGTTCGACTCTTACAACTGGTTCACCGGCTATCTCGAACGGTTGGCAACTGTCACACCCGACGATGTCCAGCGCATCGCACAGAAGTATTTAGTACCCCGCAACCGCATTTTGGGAACGTATTTGCCTACGAAAAACAACGAGGTGGCGAAATGAACGCCATTCACAATTCACAATTTACCCCTTCGACATCCCCTCGCCAGAGGCGCGCCTTCGGCGTCGGCGTCGGCGTGGGGACAGGGCAGGCTATTCAGAATTCCTCTCTGCCGGGCCCGGATGATATTACACGCGTCGAATTACCAAACGGCATTATCGTACTGGCGCGCTCCAACTTTAACAGCCCATCGGTGAACGTCAGTGGCTATCTTCACGTAGGCGGACTCTTCGATCCGGATGAGAAGCTGGGGCTGGCGGACTTCGTTTCCGCTGCATTGATGAGGGGTACAGAAAAACGCGATTTTCAGGGGATTTACCAAGCTCTGGAATCAGTCGGCGCTGGACTGAGCTTCAATGGCGCTACGCATACCACTGGCTTCGGAGGTAAGTCGTTGGCTGAAGACTTACCCCTGCTGATGGAATTGGTCTCAGAAGGACTGCGACTGCCGGTGTTCCCAGAGCAGCAGATCGAACGTCTGCGAGCGCAGTTGTTGACTGGGCTGACACTACGCGCTCAAGATACGCGCGATATGGCTGGTTTGACCTTCGACCAAATCGTCTACAAAGATCATCCCTACAGCCGTCCGGAGGATGGCTACCCTGAGACAGTTCAGGCCATTACTCGTCAGGATCTGGTTGATTTTCACAAGGAACATTATGGACCGCGAGGCATGGTCGTGGCTGTAGTCGGCGGAGTCTCTCCCAAAGAGGCGGTCGAGAAAGTGCGCGCCGCCTTAGGAGATTGGACCAACCCTGATCAACCGGACCCTCCTCAGCTCCCGTCCATCACGCCGCTCAAGGAACTAGTCACCCAACAAGTCGAGATTCCTGGAAAGTCTCAGGCCGATATCGTAATTGGTGCCTCGGGCTTAGCACGTAAATCTGAAGATTTCCTGCCGGCATCCTTGGGGAACAACGTTTTCGGGCAATTCGGCATGATGGGACGTGTTGGTGAGGCCGTGCGAGAGAAAGCTGGGCTGGCGTATTATGCATACAGCAGTCTGAGTGCAGGAATGGGACCGGGACCGTGGTCGGTGAACGCAGGTGTCAATCCTGACAATATCGAAAAGGCCGCGGAATTGATCCGAACTGAGATAAAGCGCTTTGTAACTGAGCCTGTCGAGGACGACGAATTGGCTGACAGTAAGGCGAATTTCATTGGACGACTGCCTCTAGCCTTAGAGTCCAATGGCGGTGTGGCAGGCGCGATGCTCAATTTAGAGCGCTACGACCTGGGAATGGATTATTATCTGCGTTATGCTGAGTTGGTTGATGCAGTCACCCCTGAGACCGTGCTGGCGGCGGCCGGCAAGTACCTGCATCCAGATAAGCTGGCTGTTGCTATTGCTGGTCCTTAGCGTTTGAATTTTTTTGTTGGTTTTCAATGAAATGTTACGGTGATCTCTCAGAATTATGGGTGAGTGGGGTGCAGGGCACCCCACTCACCCATAATTCTGGAAAACCCTAAGGATGTAGCTCCGAGGTGAGGAAGAGCCTATGGAAAATGTTTTTCTTTCATTTTCATTCCGTGATTCTGACCGCGAGTTGGTCTCTGAAGTGGAAAAATTGCTCTTCAGCCACAATGTCAATGTTGTCACGGGTAGACGTTTGGGGGGCGGGCAGCTTACGGATGAGATAAGAACCAGGATCGATGAGGCTGATGCCCTGATCGCCTTGCTCACCCGGCGCGATCAACTGGCCTCGGGGGGATGGACTACGCATGATTGGGTGCGCGATGAACTCAATTTCGCGCGGGGAGCAGAGAAGAGGGCTATCGCCCTGATCGAAACTGAGGTGGAAACCGGTGGGGCTTTTGGTGATCACGAGCACATTCCCCTTGACCGCGATGATAAACTCAACGCTTTTTTAGCACTTTCAGAAACTGTGAAGATCTGGAAAGCTGAGTCGGGTCGATTAGTCAAAGTAAAAATCATGCCAAAAGCATTGGCCGAGAATCCTGGGCATCTCACAGGACAAATCCAATGCCAGTACCGCTTTATGAAAACCTCCACGGGGAGAAAAACGGATTGGTTGACAACAACGACGGAATCCGAAGGCGGCGGCGCAGTGGTTTATCTTCAGGGGGTTCAGGATGATCATCTGATCCAACTGCAGATCGATGATGGCCAGACGTACTGGATTTCAGAGCTCAGTCCCCAGTTGGTTGAAATTGAGTTGAACCCCATGGCAGGAGGCGCTCAATGAATTTGTTTATCAGACAAGAAGCGAGCCCAAGTGGTGAAGGTAGGTGGAATTGGGCGGTATGGTTGGACGGCTCGCCGGATGACCTGGAAGAAGTAGCCTATGTGGAGTATGTTTTGCATCCCACGTTCCCAAACCCGGTGCGAAAAGTGACCGATCGGGCTTCGAATTTCCGGATGCAGACGAACGGTTGGGGGGAGTTCAACATCAAGGTGCGCGTTCATTTTGCTGAGGATGACGATGAGGATGACGAACATGTGCTGGTGATGGATCATTGGTTGGAGCTGGATGAGATCGCGCAAACCAAAGAAGTTTTCCGTTCACCGACAAGACCAGACCAACACCCTCGGTTGTATCTTTCCAGCGCCGTGGCGGATATCGAGTTTGCTTACACGCTTAAGGAAGCTCTGGAAGATGGCGGCGTAGAGGTCTTGCTCAAGCAAGATTTGGGTAGGCAGGATTTGAGCATGCTGCTACAAACCCAGCGTCGCAGCGTTCAGGCTGGACTACTGATGGTCTCCGATATGGGCAACCCCTGGATCGTGCGTGATTATTTGGTTTTGGCTGAGAATAAGGTCTCAGCGATGGTGGTGATGATCGGCGCAGCCTATGATCTCCCCAAAGAAGTGCGTGATCTGCCACGCTTCCATATCAAGGATATCTCTGAGACGGAGCAGGTAGCGCCCAGCATCGCCCGGCGGGTGTTGGAGAGACTTTAGGCATACACCGCGGTGTGCCACAGGCGGACATCCGAACAGACATGGAGAGCGCGGAGATTTACAATTTGTCAGGCCGTAGGCCCGCCGAAGGCGAAGAATCCCTGAAATCTAACTTGATTTCCAGACCATCGTATTAGAGATTCCTCGTCGCCCTTGCAGGGCTTCTCGGAATGACAATTGATTTAGAGAATAGAATCGATTAAGAATAAGACAGATGATCCTTCTCACTTGAAACTTGCAACTTGCGACTTGGAACTTATTCCTTACAACCATGAAACTTAGAACCGGCGTTGATCTGATCGAAATCGAACGCATCAAAGACTCCGTCGCCCGTAACGGCGATCGGTTTCTAGAGCGCGTCTATACAGAAAGAGAGTTGGTCTTGTGTGGTGAGGATGCCGCCTCTCTTGCGGGACGTTTTGCAGCAAAGGAAGCTGTGTCTAAGGCCTTGGGCTGTGGTATTGGCGATGTGCGCTGGAGGGATATCGAAGTTCTGCGTGATGAGAAGCGGGCACCGGTGTTGAATCTGCACGGAGAGGCCCAGAAAATGGCAGATGAAATGGGTTTGCAAACTTGGTCGCTCAGTCTCAGTCATACCAAGACCCATGCGGTCGCATTCGTGGTGGCGGCAGGAAGTTAGAAGTTAGAGGTTGGAGATTAGAAGTTGGAATGTGGAAGTTGGACCCAACATCCAATTTCTAATATCTCACACAATTAGGAGGAAAACATGTTGAAGAAAATCGGTCGGGTTTTATTAGTTGTTCTCGTTGTCCTAATAATCCTTATCGCCATCGTCGCTATCGCTGGTCCGCCGTGGGTCAAACGGACGGCCGAAAAATCCTTCCCGCAAATTGATGGTGAACTGCAGGTCACTGGTCTCGACGGTCCCGTGGATATCTATCGCGACTCATTTGGCATTCCACATATTTACGCCGCCAGCCAGCATGACCTGTTCTTTGCCCAGGGCTACGTCCACGCCCAGGATCGCTTCTGGCAGATGGATTTCTGGCGCCACCAGGGCGCAGGGCGCCTCTCTGAACTTTTAGGTGAAGCCACCCTGGATACCGACAAATTCCTGCGCACATTGGGCTGGGAGCGCGTCGCCCGCCAGGAATTGGATTTACTTGATGCTCCATCACGCGCCATCTTAGAAGCCTATGCCGATGGGGTCAACGCGTATCTGTCTGAACATACCGGAACAGCCCTTGCCCTGGAATATGCCTTCCTCCCCATACTCAACCGCGATTATGAGCCTGCTCCCTGGACAACGCTCAACTCCCTGACTTGGGCCAAAGCTATGGCTTGGGATCTGCGCCGCAATCTGGATACTGAGATCGACCGTGCCATGCTGCTCAAAGATCTCACTCCGGAGCAAGTTGCCGACCTCTTCCCACCCTATCCTGATGACCATCCCGAGATTGTGCCAGGATATGAGACTTCCGATGTTTCCAGAAACATCGGAAGTCTGACACTCAACTTGCCTGATGCGACCCTTGTGGGGTTGCAAGCCCAAATTGTAGCCCTTGACGCGATTACCGGTGGCGGTTTCGAAGGCATTGGCTCCAATAGCTGGGCACTCTCGGGTGAGTTGACCAACACCGGCATGCCCTTGTTGGCCAACGACCCCCATCTGAGCTCGCAAATGCCTTCGATCTGGTACGAGATAGGCCTGCACTGCGCTCCCAAAACCGAGGCTTGCGCTATGGATGTGACCGGCTTCTCCTTCGCCGGAGTGCCGGGCGTGGTCATCGGGCACAACGACCGCATTGCCTGGGGCTTCACCAATGTCGGCCCAGATGTGATGGACCTCTATATCGAGAAAGTCAACCCTGAAAACCCGAACCAGTACGAATTCCAGGGCGAATGGGTCGATATGCAGATTGTCACTGAAGAGATTCAAGTAGCTGGTGGAGATACCGTCGAGCACACCGTGCGATTGACTCAACACGGTCCAGTGATCACTGAGGATTACGGCCTGGATACGTTTGCCGAGGATGTTGCCCCAGGCATTGACGTGCCGGAAGCATATGCCTTGGCTGTACGGTGGACGGCCCTGGAACCCACCTGTATATTTTGCTCGATCTGGAAGTTCAACCTGGCGCAGAACTGGGACGATTTCCGCACGGCTGCCCAAGAATTCGTTGTCCCCGCGCAGAACTTGCTCTACGCTGATGTGGACGGCAATATCGGCTACCAGATGCCTGGGATCATCCCCATCCGTGGTGAGGGCCACGACGGCATGCTGCCTGTTCCCGGCTGGACAGGCGAATACGAATGGGGTGGCTTCATCCCCTTCGAAGAGCTGCCCTACGCGTTCAATCCGCCCGAAGGCTATATCGCCACGGCCAATAACGCTGTTGTCGGAACGGATTATCCCTATCTGATCACTTACCAATGGTCTTATGGCTATCGCGCCCAGCGCATCATCGATATGCTCGCAGACGCCAATGGCCCCATCGATATCCCCTACATCCAACAGATGCAGGGCGATAATATGGATTTGATGGCTGAGATGCTGCTGCCGGTGTTGTTCGACACCCCCTTGGATGATGCCAAGCTTGAAGGTGTTCGTGGACTCCTTTTGGGTTGGGATGGCCAATTGAACATGGATTCTGCCCCCGCGGCTTTGTACATGGCCTTTTGGCGCAATCTTTTGGATTTAACGTTTTCCGATGATCTACCCGAATTTTATAGCGTTGGCGTGGAGTCGGGGGCCAAGGAGATCATACGCAACCTGTTGACTCTCCCAAATAGCCCCTGGTGGGATGACGTGACCACCCCGGAAGTCGAGAGTAGGGACGAAGTCTTTGCTGCTGCCTTTGCATCAGGTTATGATGAAATTCGAAAATTGCAGGGTAACGACCCGGCTGATTGGTCTTGGGGCGATCTGCATACCCTGACGTTCTACAATCAGGTCATGAGCAGTTTCCCCTTTATCAAGAATGCCTTCGACCGCGGGCCATACCCGACGGCAGGTGGCAGCGCCATCGTCAACGCAACCGGCTGGGATGCAGACAACCCCTATGAAGTCGACTGGCTACCCTCCATGCGCATGATCGTCGATCTGGGCGACCTAACCAACTCATTAACGGTGAACACCACCGGTCAGTCTGGGCATCCTTATCACCCTCACTATGTCGATCAACCCAATCTATGGCGTACCATTCAATATCACCCCATGCTGTGGGCAAGAGCGGATGTTGAAGCTGATGCCGAAGGGCATCTCAGATTAGTGCCTTAAATCAGTAGAGACGCCCCGCCGGAGCGTCTCTACGCTTAAATTCACTGCAAGAGCAAGGGGGTAAATGATTATGCTTCACTCTCTGCTTCAGCGGCAGCCTTCTCTGCTCTTTCCGCTTTAATCTCTTTTCTTGCCTTGAAGAATTCCATCACCGGGGGAATGAAGGAAATGGCAATGATGGCGAAGATCACCAACTCGAAGTTGTCCTTGACGAAGGGCAGGTTGCCAAAGTAATAGCCCAGCAGTGTGAAGCTCGTCACCCAGACGATGCCACCGACCACATTGTACGTGATGAATTTTCCGTAGCTCATTGTGCCCACACCAGCTACAAAGGGGGCAAAGGTGCGGATGATGGGTACGAAGCGGGCCAGGATGATGGTCTTCCCACCGTGCTTTTCGTAGAATTGCTGGGTCTTTTCCAGGTATTCTTGCTTGAGCCAGCGGATGTTGCCGCTGAAGGCGCGGTCTCCGATGTAGCTACCGATCCAATAATTGACCGTATCACCAATGATCGCTGCTACAATTAGCAGTCCGATGATTATCCAGTGGTTCAGCGCGCCAAGGGCGGCGAAGCTACCCGCAGCGAAGAGCAAGGAATCGCCGGGCAGGAATGGGGTCACCACAAAGCCAGTCTCCATGAAGACGATCAAGAACAAGATGGCGTAGGTCCAGGTGCCATATTGTGAGATAATGGTACTCAGGTGTTCGTCCAGGTGCAGGATAAAATCGATGAAGAAATTGATAAGTTCCATAGTTGTTCCATGTTCACTAAGAAGATAAACTTCTTTGAGAAAACGAACCAAGAAATTTAGCTTCTACGAGATTGTCTGTAAATAGCGGTCGGAATTATACAGGTTGAACGCTTAACGCGCAACGTTCAACCTGTTGTATTATTGTTCTAGGATGGATATAGTAATAATCGTATCTCCATCAGGTAAATCGCCTCCCTGGGACGGATCGCGCGGGGTCAAGTCTTGTACCACTTGCATACCATCGATCACTTCGCCGAAGATCGTGTATCCTCCATCCAAGTGTGCCGCAGGTCCATAGGTGATGAAGAACTGGCTGCCATTGGTATCTGCGCCCGAATTGGCCATGGCCAACAGCCCTTCGCGATCGAAGGAGAGATCTTCAGAAACTTCGTTCTTGAAGGCATACCCTGGGCCACCCATGCCCGTCCCTGTGGGATCACCGCCTTGAGCCATGAAACCTGGCAGGACGCGGTGGAAACTGACATCATCGAACCAGCCTTCTTGGGCCAAGAAGACGAAGCTGTTGACTGCCAGCGGGGCTACATCGGGATACAGGTCGATGACGATATCACCCATTTCAGTTTGAATGGTGGCAGTGTAGCCCCTAAGCGGATCAATAACTGCTGGAGGGCATTCGGTATATTGTCGCTCAGCGAATTCGGTTAAGCTGAGAATAGAGGCGATATTTGCAGAATCCAAGGGGCCGTTGTAGGGGTTGTTGTTGATCACAAAGAATGGCGTGCCGGGCAGGCCAATCTCTTGTCCAACTTGCCAGGTCCCTTCTGCAAAGGCGACAATCTCTTCGCTGGTCAGATCAGCCTCGAATTGCGTTACATCCAAGTCTAAGGCGGCCGCACTATCAATCAGCCAGGTTTGAAAATCCTCCACAGAGAGACTGCTCCACTCGGTGGCTTTCTCATAGAGTACGTTGTGGATCTCCCAGAATTTGCCTTGCAGGCCGGCTGCTTCAGCAGCTTGTGTCGCTAGAAGTGCTTTATCGTGGATGGAGGCCAGCGGGAAATGACGGTAAACAACGCGCACATCTTCAGGAAAATCGGCTTTGAGTTGCGCCAACACGGGCGCAATTTGAGCGCAATACGGTCATTGGTAGTCGCCGTACTCGACTATCGTCAGTGCGGCGGTATCGGGGCCGATCACCCAGTCACGTTCGGTAACGGCAAACAGATCAGCGTAGGGTGTTTCAGGGTCCATGGGAGAACTGACCAGGGTGCACTCGCTGACAAATTCAACAGGGACGGGTTCTTCAGCTACTTCGACAGTAACCTGAATGGGAGTCTCAGTGGGGAGATTTTCGGCATCGACAGCCTCGGGTGCAGCATCAATTTTTTGAACAGCACCCTCTGAGACCTGAGTCTGGGTCTCCCCGCCGCAGGCGGCTAAAAGGAAGACCAATACCAACAAGGGAATTACAAAACGTTTTCGCATAAGTTTCTCCTAGGGTTTTGAAATTTCATTCACGGCCGCTTGTAACTGCTCGAAAGACCACATCCAAGAGATGCGTTTTACGAAAGCGGCCAAGCTTGGACTTTGGGATCGTAACTCACGCACAGTCGCCCCAACCGGATCTTCAGTCACCCCCGCTGCGCCACCGGGACGATCAGCGTAAGCGCCATGGAAGGCAAAGTAGGCCTGATTGAGTTTGCGGATGCGGTAGCCCTTCTCCACAAAGATCTGGCGGCGAGTTTCCATGTAGGTTTCAGCTTCTTCGATCTTTCCATCCGCCAGCAATTCATCAGCATTGATTCGGGTTTCATGCATTTCTGCTCTGAAATCGAAGGCCTTTTCCTGAGTGGAGCCGAGGGATGTAGCGGACTCTGGTTCTGCACTTGGCTCAGGGGATGGAGGTGGGACAAAATTAGAGTAATAGCGTTCGATCAACGCGGCGCCCAATTCTTTGCCGGCGATGCTGGCTGTGGTTTCGTTGATCGTGCGCAATGCTGTGTTCTTCAAGTAGCTAGCCCCCAAAGGTCGCAACGTCAGGAAGTTGTGGATCCATTCGTGAGCCACTACCTCGGCCAGCCAGTTGATATTGGTTGTTTGGACGACCATGGTTGGATAAAGACCAACACCGCCCACATTGACCACCAAGGATGATACATTGAGCTCTTGATCAACTTGGGCCTCGAGCGAAGCGCGCTGGTCGGTAGTGAACTCGTGCTGGATAGAGATGTTGGCATCTTGTTGGATAACATTTCGCGGAGAAACGATCAGGGCTAATGGCAGCGGCGTAACCTGATAGAGTGCTGGAGGTATGGTTTGGCCTCCTAAGCTCAGGTCGAGTTCAGAAGCGATGGTGGTGATTTGATTTTGAACGATGGACTCAGCCAAGGGAGCCAGGTAACTGCGCCTTAGGTAGAGGTGATCAAGTTCTTCGCGCAAAGGCTCTGTAGCTGACTCGGGATCATTAATTTCTGGATTGCTGTAATATTCGTCTAAAAAACCTTCATACAGGAATATCTGGTCAACAAGGTCGAGGTAGTCTAGTACGATCTGGCTTTGTTGATGAGAATCGAGATAATCGGCAGTGCCTAAGCCAATGTGACTTAACTTCTCCCCCAATGCACGCAGAGTCCAGTTGGCATAATCAAATTCGATCTGCCGCGTGAAAGCCCGCACTTGCTCAATTTGATCTCCCGGCTCCAGGACACTGCGTTGCAGCGTCAGGATTGCGATCAATAGTACCAAGCTGACGCGCAGAATAATCCTTATCCATGACCATGAACCTGACATAACGGGGGTGATTGTATCACGCTGAGCTTAGAGAAGAATGAAATCATCCATTGCACCGCAATGAGTTGCTTTCAATTCGAGCAGCGCATAATTCGCGCTGTGGATTTACTCGGAAATACATTCAGAACTGTAAATATTTTGGTTCAGTCATATGCCTGTAGGTCAGAGATCCCTCTTGACATATGATTAACTTAGCGCTATTATTAAATTGATAATATTAGCAATTTATAAATACGCTTTGCAACGATTTTGCTGAAATTTCGGTTTTTGGGAGATCTTCGATGGATTGCAAACAAATCATTGCCATTGTAGCCCCTTTGGTTTTGGTGGGAATGATGTGCCCGATATTTCGTCTACTCGCCAGCGCTTTTGGCGAGAGATTGGGCTGGTACCTTGGTTTGGTAATTTATTGGTTGATTTGGGGAGCGGTGTTTTCTTTGTGGATGATTGGCAAGGAAAATGTCTTCACCCTCATCCAACCCCAGAAACTGACGTTTAGTATTGCGTTGCTTGTGCTATTTCCCGTTATCATGGCTGCGCTTTTTAAACTTGTTCCGGGGATGACGTATGAAAAACCGAGCATAGGGATTCTCCTGCTTCTAGTATCGACGGCTTTTGGAAATGGATTCTTCGAAGAAGTCTTGTGGCGAGGAGTCTATATGGAACTTTTCCCCGATAACATTTTCCTTCGAATCATTTGGCCAAGTATCTGGTTTGCCCTCTGGCATTATGCCCCTGGGTCAGTTTCTTCGAGTGGCAATCCATGGGGGTTGGTGATTGGGTCGGGGTTTTTCGGTTTTTATTTGAGCTTCCTGGCGAAGAAAACAGGGACGATCTGGTGGACGATCCTGTCGCATGTATTGGGTGGAATAGTGATGATTTTCTGATGTGAGTAATTTGTAATTGAAAGGAGAAATTTATGGTTGAACAGAGCATTAACAAGAAATTTCAAAAAGAACTACTGTCTGGGATCACTTCTTTGGTATTGCTTGGCATTATGGAACAAAGTGATGAGCCCCTCTACGGTTACCAGATTACCAAGCTATTGGAACCAGGCAATGACGCCGAACCGATCGTCAAACAAGGCGCGCTTTATCCCGTACTGCGCTCATTGGAGAAGAGTAGCTTGCTTTCCAGCAGTGTCGAACCCTCAGTATCGGGCCCGCCGCGGCGTTACTATGTGATTACTGAAGCAGGTAGGCAAACCCTGGATGAATGGAAAACCATTTGGCGAGACATCAAATTGTTCGCTGATGGGATCTTAGAAGGAGAAGGAAATGACCGATAAAGCAATCAAAGAGTATCTATCACAGCTACGTAAGGAGCTTTCAGGCAGCGATAAGGCCATTATTCGCGATGCCCTGGCCGATGCCGAAGAACATTTGCATACTGCTTTGAGTGAACGTATTGAAGAAACTGATATATCTGAAAATGAAGCGATCCAGATGATTATCAATGAGTATGGTGCACCCGTTGAGATTGCCGAAGCGTATCGGGCTGTCGAGACCTATGCCAGCCCAACTTTAGGCCGGGAAAGACGCCAATCGAATGGGAATTTTCTGGGTCGATTTTTTGGCGTCTACGCTGATACGCGCGCCTGGGGCGCGCTGTTATTTATGTTTGTCGCCTTTTTAACAGGATTGATCTATTTCACCTGGGCAACGACGGGGCTGTCCTTGGCAGTGACATTTTCACTCTTCATTTTCGGTTTACCTTTTGCAGCGTTCTTTATAATTTCAATAAAGGGAGTAGGTTTATTGGAAGGCCGCATTGTAGAAGCGTTATTAGGAGTTCGAATGCCGCGCAGGCCAGTTTTTTCGCCTCCTAACCTGACCTGGCGAGAGCGTTTGAAGGCACAACTGTTGGATAAATATACCTGGCTGGGTTTAGCTTATATGTTCTTGCAAGGAGTCCTGGGCACAGCCTATTTCGTGTTATTTATCAGTTTGATAGCCTTTTCGCTGGCGTTCATGGCCATGCCCATTACGCAGCTTGTCTTTGGCTTGCCGATTGGGAATATAGATGGCGTGCACTATTTTTTACCCGAAGCTATCCTACCTCTGACGGTATTATTTGGTCTCGTATTGCTGACGGCATCCATGCATCTGGCAAAATTATTGGGTACGTGGCATGGTCGTTACGCCAAGTTCATGCTCGTGGGTGAATAAATCAAGAAACTAGGAGCGCGGTCGATATCCGTAGGAAAAAAGGGTGTGGCACGAAGCTGCCACACCCTTTTTCTGGCAGGACCCTCTTTCAAGGGGTGATACAATAAAACCGAAACCAGAAACAGAACTGTAAAACATCTTCGGGGTTTAGTTTGTTTAAGGACACGAAAAGGAGACGCTATGACCGCAGTTACTTCGGAACAGCCCATTGTCAATGATAAACGCGAAATCTTTGGTTGGGCCATGTATGATTGGGCCAACTCCGCATTCAGTACAACCATTGGAACCGTATTTCTTGGTCCTTATCTGGCATCGTTAGCGGCAGGAGCAGCCGCTGCCCATGCTGATGGGTTGGCGCGCTTTTTTGGAATTCCCGTAGCGCCTGATTCCTTTTTCCCCTACGCCGTCTCATTCTCAGTGCTCCTGCAGGTGCTCTTCCTACCCATTTTGGGAGCCATTGCCGACTATTCACACCGGCGCAAGCAAATGATGCAGCTTTTCGCGATATCCGGTGCAGTAGCAACGATTGCATTATTCCTGGTGACAGATTCGATGTGGTGGTTGGGGGGTGTACTCTTTATCATTGCCAATCTTTGTTTTGGCGCTGCCATCGTTTTCTATAACGCCTATTTGCCTGATATCGCTAGTGAAGATCAACGCGATCGGGTTTCGTCGTATGGCTGGGCTATGGGCTATTTAGGCGGTGGATTGTTATTGCTCTTAAATTTGATCTTTTACCAATTTCATGAGAAGTTAGGAGTACCCACAGGGCTGGCCATTCGCATCAACTTGGCCTCTGCCGGTGTTTGGTGGTTGGGGTTCTCCTTCATCACCTGGGCGCGTTTACAAACTCGCCGGACCTCCCGAAAGCTTCCGGAAGGGAGCACCTATTTCAAAGTGGGCTTCAAGCAGCTTCGACAGACCCTCAGGGAGATCAGGAATTTTCCAGAAACGCTGAAATACTTGCTGGCCTACTTCCTCTACAATGATGGTATTCAAACTGTGATCGCTGTCTCAGCTACGTTTGCGGCAGCCCCACTGGTGCGCGGTGGCTTAGAGCTCGACCAGGGCACGCTAACAATGGTCATTCTGATGATCCAATTTGTAGCCTTTGGTGGAGCCCTTTTTTGGGGAAAGCTGGCTCAATGGGTAGGCGCAAAACGCTCGATAATCATCAGCCTGGTGATCTGGTCTGGGGTGGTCATTTATGCGTTTGGCGGTATGAAAGGTGATTCTAGAGTGCTCGAATTCTGGATCTTGGGAGCCTTCATTGCTCTGGTGATGGGCGGAAGCCAGGCCATCAGCCGCAGCTTGTTTGCCCAGATGATCCCCGATGGTCAGGAGGCCGAGTATTACTCTTTCTATGAGGTCAGCGAGCGCGGCACGTCCTGGATCGGACCATTCATCTTTGGGCTCATGAACCAGGCCTTCGGGAGTCTGCGCCCGGCAATCCTCTCGTTGATCTTCTTCTTTGTCATCGGCCTGATCCTGTTGCCATTCGTCAATGTCGAGAAAGCCATCGCCGACGTCAAGACCTATCAGCAGGAGCAAACATAATCCTTCCTGGGTTTTGATCGCAATCAACAGGATGCGACTAGTGCTAAACCCTGCTCGCATCCTGTTTTTAATTCCACACAAGAGCAGTGGCTGGGGTCATGGTAAACTCTGCCTCATGACTCATCTGACAGGCACCGATAGAGCCGCATATGTTCAGGGGATGTTCACGCGCATTGCACATCGGTATGATCTAATGAACCGTTTGATGACCGCGGGACAGGACGCGCGTTGGCGGCGTGAGGTCATCCGACGGGCTTCCCTACCCCCTGGCAGGAGCCTCCTTCTCGACCTCGGGGCTGGTACTGGTGATCTGGCATTCGAGGCTCTTCGACAGCACCCCGAAACGACACCCATCGCGGCAGATTTCACCCAGGCGATGATGCAGTTGGGCCGAAACCGACCAAATGGACGCTGTGTTTACTGGTCCTCAACTGATGCCTTACAATTGCCTTATGCCGATGCAACTTATGAAGCCGTTGTCTCCGGTTTCTTGCTGCGCAATGTGATCGACATCCAAAAGGCATTAGCTGAACAGTATCGCGTGCTGAAACCTGGTGGGGTCATGGTTGCCCTGGATACCACCCGTCCGCGAGAGAACTTACTTTCACCCATGATCCGCTTCCACATGCGTACGGTGATCCCAACCTTGGGGCGTCTTATAGCGGGTCAGGCAGACGCCTATACTTATCTGCCAGATTCCTCGATCAACTTTTTGCGAGCGGAGGAGTTAGCTGCGCGCATGGTGACGGTAGGCTTCAGCCAAGTCAATTTTCAACGGGTGATGTTTGGGGTTGTGGCAATTCACTGGGGTGTGAAATGAGTCAGGATGTCCCTACCTCAGAGTGTCGGCGAATCGTTGTTGGCATTAGTGGAGCTTCTGGGGCGATTTTGGGTATCCGGCTTCTTGAAGTATTGCGATCCATGGAAGAAATCGAAACCCATCTGGTCATTTCCCCAGCCGGGCGCCTGACAATTACTCAAGAAACCGATTGGTTAATCGATGATGTGCTGGCGCTTGCTGATGTGGTCTACAAACACGGCGATATCAGCGCATCGATTGCTTCAGGCTCCTTTGATACCGTAGGAATGATCATCATTCCGTGTTCGATCAAGACCCTCTCCGCGGTAGCCAATTCTTACACGGAAAACCTGCTTTCCCGTGCCGCTGATGTGACCCTCAAGGAGGGCCGTCCCGTGGTCTTAGTTGCGCGCGAAGCCCCATTGCACCGCGGCCATCTGCGTCTCATGGATCAGGCTGCCGAAGCTGGTGCAGTGATTTTTCCTCCCGTTCCAGCTTTCTACGCCCGACCCGAATCAGTTGAAGATGTTGTAGATATCATTCTTGGCCGTGTCCTGGCGAGGGTAGGGATCGATAATGATTTGTTTGTGCAATGGAGGGGCAAATGAGCAATCAGGTAAATAAGCAAGTAACCAATCGTACAAATCACCAAATCCTGGATGTTCGAAAGATGAGCTTTGAAGAATGGAAGTTACATGTTCCGGAATCAATTCGAAAGGAAAAGGTTATTGCGCACATGCAAACTTGTTTTTTGCCAATTTGCACATTTGTTTATTTGAGTATTTATTTATGAACCAACGAGATCTTACCAAAGCCGCGCTGCGCGGCGAACCTTCCTACGTCTGGCGTGCTGGTCAAGACCGCCGCTTCAAGATGATCTTGGATTCCGCCGAGGAACGGGTGCGCGGCCGCGTTTTAGAGAACGGCTGTGGTGTAGGAATGTACATCGAGAAGTTAAGTGAGCAAGGGGGGGAAGTGGTCGGCCTGGAATATGATTTCGAGCGCGCTGTCGAGGCTCATGTGAAATCACAACACATAACTAACGCGGCTGGAGAAAATTTGCCGTTTCCTGATGGCTCATTCGAATTGATCTTGAGCCACGAAGTCATCGAGCACGTTCAGGATGACCGTAAGTCGATCCAAGAAATGGTTCGGGTTTTGCGCCCTGGCGGCAGGCTGGCTCTCTTTTGCCCCAACCGCGGCTATCCTTTCGAGACCCATGGCATCTACTGGCGTGGAGAGTACAAATTTGGCAACATTCCCCTGGTAAACTGGCTGCCTCGGGCATGGCGGGACAAACTTGCCCCTCATGTAGATATCTATTCTCGCAAAAACCTAGAATTGCTATTTTACGATTTGCCTATTTGCGTCATTGAGCGCACCATTATCTTCGGAGCTTACGATAACGTTATTGCCCGCTTTGGGGGTTTGGGACGCTTTCTCAGAGCTGTGCTGCAATTCTTGGAGCGCACACCATTGAAGATTTTGGGGTTATCACATTTCTGGGTAGTGGAGAAACACTAAGTATGATGAATGAAGGGAAATCTTCAATCATCAATCAAAAATCTGTACTCGCTTATTTTTCCCGAAAATCATAGATTCCATCCACGATGGGCCAGTTGGCCCCACAACCGGAGCAGTTGAGGGCTTGGGCAGTCTCATCGAGATCATGGCTTTCGCAGCTTGGGCAGCGGAAGAACGCCTCCTCGGTGGAGGCTATGACATCTTGTCCAATGGCTTTGGATTTTATGAACACACTGGGAGTCAATTGCCACCAATCTCCTGTCAATTGAGCCAGAGAATCCATGGCGACCAGCAGCTTTGTTGGTACGACGCGTTTGAGCAGGCCAATGCGAAAATGAGATAGGGTCAGTTGGCGTTCGATTTCAAAGTCAGCTTTCCCCAACCAGGTGCGAACCGTCTTGGGGTGGAAATCGAAGTTTAGCGGTACGAACTCCACTGGCTCTGGCGTGAAGGGGCTCCAATCTTGACGCCGCAGAAAATAGCGCAGGATGGCTTTTAGATTCTGCTTGCTGGCAAACTCCAGGATGAAGGTGCTTTGAGATTTCAGCACGCGTCGAATTTGGGCCAATGCTCGAGGCGCCTCTGCCAGGTGGTGCAGCACGCGGATCATGGTAGCCGAATCGAAGAGTCCGTCCACAAAGGGCAGCCGGTAGACATCCCCGGCGACATAGGTGTAGCGCTCGCTCTTTCCCAGCCGCGCTTGGGCCTGTTGGAGTTGGGTCAGAGAATAATCCAAGAGCACTACCCGCTCGAAGCCCGCATAGCGGGGGGTGTTGCGCCCGGCACCCGCGCCCAGCTCTAACAGCAGATCACCTTGCTCAGGCAGTAAACGCCGCAGGGCAACCGCCTCGGCTTGGTCTTCATAGGCGCGCCCACCCTGTTCCCAGAAGCTGGTCTGGTAATCAGAGCCTTCGTAATCGCAGATAGGGGGATGTTGATCTGTCATTTATCTCGATATATCTTGGAAATTAATTTATGAGCATGCAATTATACAATACTCGCCCCCTAAATCTGTTATGACTTCTTCCAACCCCAATGCTATAATATCGGACATGAAATATCATATTTGGACCGCTGGATGTCAGATGAATGTGGCCGATTCGCGCCGGGTGGCTGCTGCCCTGGAGGAACAGGGCTATTCCCCTACCCGCATCGCCGAGGAGGCTGACGTCATTGTTTTGAATACGTGTGTAGTGCGGCAGAGCGCTGAGGATAAAGCTTTCGGACGATTGAATTCACTGAAGCCCGTCAAGAAGAATCGCCCGGAGACAGTGATTAATTTGATGGGCTGCCTGGTGGGGGTCAAGGGGCATGAGAAGTTGCAGAAAGCCTTTCCCATGGTGGATGTTTTCTCGCCACCTTCAGACCCTGGACCGTTGATCGCTCATCTCACCCAAGATGAAAGTAAAGCTTTGGAAGATGCCGCCACCTCGCGGCGTTTCGCCTTTATGGATGGGGAGTTAACACTTCCCCAGGAGGAGCGCGGCAATTTAGTTTCGGCTTTTGTGCCTGTAGTTTTGGGCTGCTCCCACGCTTGCACATTTTGCATCATCCCATACAAACGCGGGGTGGAGCGCAGCCGCCCGGTTGGCGATATCGTTGCCGAGGTTCGCTCACTGGTCTCTCAGGGAGTCAAAGAGATCACACTGTTAGGTCAAATCGTGGACCGCTATGGGAAAGACATTCCTGATGGCCCTAACCTGGCGCAATTACTCCGTATTGTGCATGATGTTGAGGGTCTGGAGCGTATCCGCTTCCTGACTTCGCATCCTAACTGGATGACGAATGAATTGCTCGATACGGTAGCCGAGCTGCCTAAAGTGATGCCGCATATCGAAGTCCCTGTTCAGGCCGGCGACGACGAAGTTTTAGCCAATATGAAGCGCGAATATACTGCCGAGGATTACCGCCGATTGGTAACCGAGATCCGGGAGCGCATCCCAGATGTGTCCATCGCTACGGATATCATCGTCGGTTTCCCAGGCGAAACCGAGGCCCAATTCCAGCGAACCTATGATCTACTGGCAGAGCTCAAGATGGATGTTGCCCACCTTGCGCGCTACTCCACACGGCCGGGCACAGTGGCAGCTCGCCGCATGGTCGATGATGTTCCTGCCGATGAGAAAATGCGGCGCTTCAGGCTGCTAGAAGAACTTCAGAAGAGTATCGTTGGTGAGATCAACGCCCGATATCAGGGCGAACCAGTGGAGGTGCTTTTCGAAGAGTTGGTGCGTGGTCGCTGGCGGGGGCGCACGCCGACCAATAAGATTGTTTTTGTTGAGACCGACGAGGATTTACGCGGAAAGACAATACCCGTGACCATCACCTGGACGGGTCCCTGGTCGATGCAAGGCGCGCTGCCAATCTCCGCGCGGGAGCAGATCCCCCTCACAGCGGCAACCACCCCAAAGTAATTCAATGATATTCATGTAAGGGGAACAGTAAGTGCTCTGAAAGTGATGGGGAATCAGGGGTTGTCCTTGCCTAACAGTAACGATAGTTGCGCTCCGTAGGAACTCGTTGTACACTGGTAACAGTGTATTTGTCCGTCCGTTTGGTCTGTTAGTGAGGAGAGTAAACCCATGATCCAACAAGCTAAACTTAAGATGTTGGTCCTGATCGGAGTAGTGCTGCTCCTGGTGCTTTTAAGTGGGTGCAATATGCCTATCAAGTCTGCCCCCACAGAGGAGCCTTCTGGAATGATCCACACGGTGGCTGCCCAAACAGTGGCCGCTCAGATGACTCAATCTGCTGTTGGGGTACAGAATACCCCTCAGGCTCAGCAGCCCACACAACAAGTGCAGCAGCCAACTCCGATCCCGCCAAGCCCCACACCAATCCCTCCTACCGCAACGCCAATTCCTCCTACAAATACGCCCATCCCAACGCCAACACATACTCCCATCCCTTGTGATCATATCGATTTTGGCAATCCGGTCGATGTGACCATCCCAGATGGCACCGACATGGATCCCGGCGAATCCTTTACGAAGGTTTGGCGTTTGAAGAATGGTGGTTCTTGCACATGGACCTCTGGTTATCAGTTGGTGTTTGTGTCGGGCGACAATATGAGCGCCCCAGCTGCTGTGCAGTTGACCAGCGGCAGTGTTCCACCAGGAGCAGAGTTTGATGTCTCTGTCAACCTGGTGGCGCCCAATGCACCAGGCGTTTACCGAGGCTATTTCAAACTGCGCAATCCAGGCGGGGTGCTGTTTGGTTGGGGAGACCAATCGAAGTCGTTTTGGGTTGAGATCGAGGTTGTCGAGCTCTCAGGCGTCATGTTCGATTTTATTGCCGAAGCCGATTCTGCTGAATGGGGCACTGGAACTCTGCCATTAGATCTCGTAAATGTTGGCGATACGGATATCAACTATGGCGGGCCAGATACCGATGCCAATGGTTTTGCGATGGTCAAAGATAACCAGAAATTGGAAGATGGAAAAATCACTGGCAAGATCCTCGAAACACATCCCAAATGGGTAAACGACGGTTATGTAATTGGCCGTTACGAACCGTATGTTGTTGGTAATGGAGATTATATAAAAGGCAAGATTGGCTTCCTGGCTCAGTCAGATGGATCTTGTGGAGCGGGAGACGTCATTTTCCGTATCTATTATGAGATTCAGGGTTCAGGCACATATAATGAACTAGGCTCTTGGGCTCAAACTTGCGATGGAGTGATGAAGAAGATCAATTTAGAACTCAATGCACTCAATGGCAAGACGGTTCGCTTCTATCTGGTCGTGGAGGCCAATGGCTCTTCGGGACAAGATTGGGCCGTATGGGATTCGTTGGGGGTAATGCGTTAGTTCATCATTTGATAACTCGCCAACAGGTATCGAGAGGCTCGGTTTGTTCGATACCTGTTGGTGATCAACGATTGGCTAACCTCTCAAAAATCGAGTAGAATCGAAACCAGCAAGCAACTTGACAATGTCATAATGCATTCGAGAAGCCCGAAAATAGAGGCTAGCAGAGGTGTGCCGTACTCTGCCGCTCCCAATTTTCGACAGTTTCCAAGACTGCGACAGTGTCGAAATGATTTGATTCGAGGCGTAAACTTATGGCCAAACCTGAATCTCCCCAAGAAGTCATTGAGGCATACCGTAAGCGTCAGCAACGCTCACAGCGCGCACCGAGATTAGTCCTTGCTCTGGCAGGGATCTTGTTAGTTGTTGGCGCCGGGCTGATTATTTTCTGGCTTACGGGTGTCCAGATGCCGCAACTAAATCTTGCGGCTATTTTTGCGTCGAAGACGCCAACCCCGACGGTAACCTCTACACCGACGCCGATCCCGCCTTCCCCTACCGCATCCTTGACCCCAACTCCAGAACCACCAACGGAAACACCGGAGCCCAGCCCCAGTCCGACGAGATCAGGGCCAGTGATCTACGTTGTTGAAGATGGCGACAATTTGTACTCCATTGCCGAGAAGTTCGAGATGGATTTTCTGGTTTTGTTTGAAGCCAACCGGGAACGATTGGCGCTTGACCCGGCCAATCCGATCATCAAAGTGGGTGATGAGGTCTTGATCCCTCCACCCGGAGCTGAATTGCCCACAGCGACGCCCATACCTGTCGACATGCCCGCTGGTACCCCCATCGAGTATACCGTCCAGCCAGGAGATTCCCTAGGCGCTATCGCACTGCTCTTCAACAGCACCGTCGAGGATATCATCAACAGAAATGAAGCGTTGGAAGAAGATCCGAACTCACTGTTTGTCGGGCAAGTTTTGGTTGTGCGAGTGAACCTGGTGACGCCCGTACCCACGGCTGAAGGGGCTGAACAGACTCAAGCGGCCGAAGACGCTGAAGTGACCCCTGGAAGTGTCTCCACGCTGACACCGACGCCGTAGCAATTTTCACGCTAGGCTTCGAAAAAACACGGCTCCAGCAGCGAGAAAGCTGCTGGAGCCGTGTTTTTTCCAAATAATTCCCAGGACAGACATCACATCGCGCCTGTGACCTTCAACTCTTGCTCATTCGCCGAAAAAAAGGTATGTTTAGGTTGACCATATAAATTGACAAGGATATTTTATGCCCAGCCATAACTTCCTGAGTGAAAGTGAGGAGATGTATCTGGTGACAATCCGTCAAATCTGTGAGGATTGCATCGATAAGCCGATTCCGATTCCAAGAATCGCTGAACATCTCCAAGTTCAACCAGTTTCTGTCAATCAGATGGTCAAGAAGCTGGCCGAGGAGGAATTGGTGGAATATCTCCCTTACAAAGGCGTAGAACTGACTCCAAAAGGGCACGAAATCTCTACCAGAATCCTGCGCCACCGGCGTCTATGGGAGGTTTTCCTGGTCAAATCATTGGAGATGGATCTAGATGAAGCTGATGAGTTGGCTTGTCAGTTTGAGCACAGCACCACCAGTGATCTGGCTAACCGTTTGTCGAATTTCCTGGATAACCCACAAGTATGTTATCACGGGTTGCCGATCTACTCCCCCGAGGAGGAATATGAAACGGATTCGGGAATCGCGCTGAGCCATGTCAACGTTGGGCAACCATTTCATACATTGCGAGTCGATACAGATGAAGGCCTGCGTACCTTTCTTGCCGATCAGGGTGTCTCGCCGGGCAAGTTGGGCAGTGTGTTGGCAGAAAATGCTTCTGGGACCATCATATTGGAAACGGCTCCAGGAAACCGAGTCACTGTGACTAAAGGTATCGCCGAAAAAATCATTGTTGAGGAACAACATGCCTGATTACCAACTCCTGTCAAATATATCTGCTGGGCAGAGTGTCAAACTGATTTGTATCGACGCCGGACATCGGCTCACGCACCGCCTGGCTGAACTGGGGCTTACCCCTGGTGTGGAGCTCACGGTGCTGCAGGTAAATGGTGGCCCGCTGGTTATATCTGTACGCAACTCTCGCATCGCCATTGGTAGAGGTATGGCGGAAAAGATCAACGTGCAATTACTGCCTTCTTCTAAGATGATCGGGATCAGGCGGTTTTCATGATGAAACCTTTACTGGTAGGTTTGGCTGGCAATCCCAATGCTGGTAAGACTACGTTGTTCAATGCCATGACAGGCGCAAAACAGCATGTTGGTAATTGGCCGGGAAAAACCGTAGAAAAAAAAGAAGGCACCTTTGAATATAACGGCCGTCAGATCTGCATAGTTGACCTTCCAGGGACGTACAGCCTGAGCGCCTTTTCGCCCGAAGAAGTTATCGCCCGTGATTTTATCGTTCAGGAAAAGCCCGATGTAGTCGTCACCGTGGTCGATGCCACCAAATTAGAGCGCAATCTCTATTTGACGGTCCAGGTTTTAGAGACAGAGGTCCCGGTTGTTTTGGCCCTAAATATGACGGATGTTGCCGATTCGAAAAGCATTCGAATTCAAGAGACAACGCTAAAAAGTGCGTTAAATGTTCCTGTAATCCGTACTGTGGCGCGCAAAGAATTGGGGCTGGGCCTACTGCTTGATGCGGTTATCGAAGTTGCCTCGAGGAATGGTGTATGAGTTCTGCTGAGACAGTCTTAGAAGTGCATGACACCTTCAAAATTGATTATGGGGATGAGATTGAGACTGAAATTGACCATTTAAAGGATGAAATCGCGCGCCACCCAAAAATTAAAGAGAAATATCCTCCCCGTTGGGTAGCGATAAAACTACTGGAAGAGGATCGCGACATCCAGATCAAGTTGTTAGCCCTCAATGGTGGATCAACCGTCATCGAGAAATCTAAGCTGGGCATCCATCGACTAAGAAAATTCTACGGCGAAGACCTAGATGTCCAGATGGCCGATCGGCGCTACCACTGGATCAACCACCTTGTTTGTGCTGCTGTCCAGCGCCCCGTAACCGCTTCTGTGCCCCTTTCTGATCGCATCGACAGCATCCTTACCCATCGCTATGTGGGCATCCCGATCTTTTTCTTTGTTATGTGGACGGTCTTCAAATTGACTGCTGAGGTTTCCGTTCCTTACTTGGATTGGATTGACGCTGTGATCGGCGGTCCTATTACCAATTGGTTAATTACTCTCATTGGTGCTCTGGGGTTAGGGCAAAGCTGGGTCGAAAGCCTGGTCGTGGATGGCATCATTGCTGGCGTAGGGGGTGTGCTGGTCTTCGTTCCCGTGCTGACCTTTCTTTATCTGGCGTTGGCTGTGTTGGAGGATACCGGTTATATGGCCCGTGGCGCTTATGTGATGGACCGGGTGATGGGTGCGATTGGTTTGCATGGAAAGAGTTTCTTGCCAATGCTGGTCGGGTTCGGTTGCACGGTTCCCGCATTATACGCCACTCGCACGTTGGAAAACGAGAAGGACCGCATCCTTACTGGCTTGCTGGTCCCTTTTATGAGTTGTGGGGCGCGCTTGCCGGTTTATGCCTTGTTCGCGGCCGTATTCTTTCCTGCATCTGCTGGGACAGTTGTATTTAGCATGTATCTGTTGGGGATCTTGACTGCGCTGCTCCTCGGTCTGATTCTCAGGAAAACGGTTTTCAGAGACAAGGAGCAGTCCGCGCTGATCATCGAGCTGCCAGCCTACCGCTTGCCCAATCTAAAGTCAGTTTGGATCTACATCCAGAAACGCGTGGGCTCTTTCCTCAAAAATGCCACCACCATCATCATGATAACCTCTATGTTGATCTGGCTATTGATGGCCATTCCGGTGGGCAAAGAAGGGACCTTTACAGAGGTCGATACTGGAAACAGCCTTTTTGCAGCCTTCAACCGGGTTACTGCGCAGCTTTTCGAGCCTCTTGGATTTGGCAATTGGCAGGCTAGTGGCGCTTTAGTGACTGGATTTGTGGCCAAGGAAGTGGTTGTCAGTACAATGGTACAGGTCTATGCCGTGGAAGATGCGGCCGAAGAAGCTGCGGAAGTAACCACCTTCATCGATGACCTCGGCATGATCCTGTCATCGTTCGTCCGTGCTACCGGTGATACGATCAAATCGTTGCCATTGATTGTCGGTGTCAACTTATTTGGAGAAGAAGAGGTAGCAGAATCTACTACCTTAATGATGGCTGTACAAAAGGGTTTTGAATCATCCAGTGGGGGACATGCCGCATTAGCCGCTGTAGCCTTTATGGTGTTTGTGTTGATTTATACTCCCTGTATGGTTGCCGTGGCAGCTGAGCGACAGGAATTGGGCACCAAATGGATGTGGGTCAGCGTGATCGGGCAATTTGTGCTGGCCTGGCTGATGGCATTCGTCGTCTTCCAGGGTGGGTTGCTGATTGGGTTCGGATAATATGCAATAATTAGTATACTGTAGTTGTTGATCAGTATTTCTATTATGACCTCGAGAATGCAATAATGTTGAATCAAGTATTACGTGAAATTGAGAACTCCCGTGGTCCAATTACGATTGGCGAACTCAGCCGTAAGATGGGGGTTGAACCGACCGCGTTAGAAGGGATGATCCAGTTTTGGGTTCATAAAGAGCGCTTGAAATCCGAAGATGATCAGATCAATGGGGCAGTATGTTCATGCGGGACGGGCGCTAATTCCTGCGCCCCTGTCTCAGATTGTGTCTTCATAGCCAAAATGCCAAAAACCTATACGAGCAAGTAGGTTGACATACAGTATTCTTAATGTATAATTCTCGCTATTGCGAATATTCGCAATAGCGAGAATTATTATGTCCCACTGTAACACCATTATTGCTACCTTGCGAGAGCGCGGCTACCGCATCACCCCTCAAAGGGAGATGGTCATCGGGATCATCGCTCACGCAGAACGGCATATGTCGGCGGAGGAGATCTTCGCAGAATTGCAGAAGCACACCCAGGCGACCAATATCGCCACAGTCTACCGCACCATGGAGATGCTCTGGGAAGAGGGTTTTGCATGTCGCAATGATCTCAGCGAGGGCAAGATCGTCTACGCTACGCACCAGCACGGACCTCATATCCACCTGGTCTGCCGCCATTGTAATCATGTTATCGATGCAGATCCTGAACTGTTGGTACCGCTGGGGAATGAACTGCGTACAGGATACGGTTTCGATGCCGATTTGCAGCACCTTTCGATCTTTGGCATCTGTGCAAATTGTAAGGAGTAATATGCTATTCTCACCTGCCCCCCTTCACATTCCCGATGGTTTCTTGAACCTGGTTGTTTCACTCATCTTCTGGGCTGCGACTGTTATCATGGTTGGTTTAGCCACCTCCAAAACCAATAAATCCCTGGGGGAAAAGCAAGTGCCTTTGATGGGCATTATGGCGGCCTTCATCTTCGCGGCCCAAATGCTAAATTTCCCGGTGGCTGGTGGAACCTCGGGCCACTTCTTAGGCGGAGCGTTGGCCGCAATCGTATTGGGTCCTTGGGCTGGGATCCTTGTGATGACGGCTGTCGTTGCCGTACAAGCCCTGCTCTTCCAGGATGGCGGCTTGCTGGTGATGGGTGCCAATATCTTCAATATGGGCATCCTCACCGCCGTGATCGGATTTGGCTTGTACCGTACTGTGGTCGGCCGCAAAAAAGGTGTCCGTCTGGCAGTGGCGGGGATCGGGGCCTGGATTGCGACCATGGCCTCTGCCCTGTTGACTTCGTTGCAGCTTTGGGTGAGCGGTACAACCCGCTTGGAGATCGTGGTCCCGGCCATGCTGGGAGTCCACGCCTTAATCGGCATAGGTGAAGCCTTGATTACTGTGGCAGCTTTGGGCTTTATCGAAAGCACTCGTCCTGATCTCGTCAATTCCGAAAAAACAGCTACCGGGGGAGGGCGTGGATGGATTTTGGCAGGAGTTCTGGTTTCTTTGCTGGCAGTGCTGCTCTCCCCCCTGGCCTCTGGCGATCCAGATGGCCTGGAGCGCGTCGCTGTTGACCTGGGCTTCTTGGAGAGTGGCCAAAGTTCGCCATTTGAAATCCTGCCTGATTACACCATTCCTCTCTTAGGAGAGACAGCTCTCTCCACCGTATTTGCCGGAGTTGTTGGAGCACTGGTGGTGTTAGGCCTCTTGATCCTGGTAGGTCGCAACCTGCGCAAAAACCAGTAACCAGTATCCGGTAAGCCAGTAGTCTGTGATTTGTAAACACTCACTGATAACTGACAACTGATCACCGACCACTTCCCACTTGCAACTTGTATCTTGTGACTTGTCACTTGTAACTTGAAACTTTCATATGCACATCAACGCGTTCGACCACTATCATTTCCACGATAGCCTGATCCACCGCCTGGATGCGCGGGTTAAGGTGATAGTAACCGTCGGGTTCATCTTATCGAATGCGCTCTTGCCCGATGGCAGTTGGCTGGCTTTTGGGGTCGCCTGGTTGGCATTGTTGTGGGCTAACGATCTAGCGAGTCTGGGCCTGGGCTACACCTTCAAACGCTCATTCATTATCTTGCCCTTTGTGGTGGTTGCCATAACTGCTGTTTTTTCCCCTTTGGGTGAGCCACTGGCTGTATGGAATTTGGGCTTCATCACCCTCATTCCTACAGATTTTGGCGTGATCCGCTTTTTCAGCATCCTGGTTCGTTCCTGGATCTCCGTACAGATGGCGATTTTGTTGGTGGCTACCACCCAGTTCCCCGACCTGATCCATGCCTTCGAGCATTTGCGTCTGCCGCGTGTATTGACCACGATCATCGCCTTCCTCTATCGATATCTATTCGTGCTCACCGACGAAGCCCTGCGCTTGATGCGCGCTCGTGAAGCCCGCAGTGCCGGCCTGCCTGGGCAAAAGCGCGGCGGAAAATTGAACTGGCGGGCCAGAGTGACAGGCAGCATGGTAGGACAGTTATTCACCCGCAGCTATGAACGCTCCGACCGCATCTATAATGCCATGTTGGCGCGCGGGTATGCCGGACATTTACGTACTCTCAACCCGCATACCATGCAGAGGCGTGATTGGCTGATATTGATCCTTTGGATTTTGGTTTTGATCCTAATTCAACTTGTGGGGTGGATTCGCTAATGCCCGTAAAACATCTTCCGACGTATGATATAGAAATCCCTGAATGCGAGGGCGATGTCCTTCAAATTCAGGATCTGCACTTCGCTTATCCAGATGGGCACGTAGCCCTGATGGGCGTCAGCCTGAATCTGTGTGAGGGGGAAAAGGTAGCTCTGGTGGGGCCCAACGGGGCTGGAAAATCGACCCTGTTGCTGCACCTCAACGGGATCCTGCGTGGGGAGGGTTATCTGGTCGTTGGCGGCCTGCCCATCAGCGATGAACACATCCCGGTTATTCGCGCCCTAGTGGGGGTGGTCTTTCAGAACCCCGATGACCAACTCTTCTCCCCAACCGTTTTCGACGATGTCGCCTTTGGTCCGTTGCACATGGGATTACCAGAAGATGAAGTTTATCGGCGGGTGGATGAAGCCCTGGCTGCGGTGCAAATGAGTGACTTTGGCGAGCGCCTCTCTCACCACCTGAGTATGGGGCAAAAGAAGCGCATCGCCATTGCCACGGTGCTGGCCATGCGCCCGCAGATCCTGATCTTGGATGAGCCTTCCGCGGGCCTCGACCCGCGCGCCCGTCGCTCGCTGATCGAGTTCCTGCGCGAACTGCCCATCACCATGCTGATCTCGACCCACGATTTGCGCATGGTGGAAGAGTTGTTCCCGCGTATGGTCATTATGGACGAGGGGGCAATCGTCGCCGACGGCGCAACATCCCAGCTAATGGCCGACGAAGTATTATTAGAAACACATGGTTTAGAAAAACCCTGATAAGGCTGATCAATGCTAAAACCCATTCATTGGAAGACTTTTCCGCGCGACTTTCTTGTCATACAAATAGGTCTCATGCTCTATGGGCTCTCGATCGCGATATTGATCCGCGGCAATTTAGGCACGGGAGCCTGGGCCGTATTAGAAGTGGGATTGGCGCAACTGGTCAACGTGACACCAGGCACCATGGCCGTGATATCCGGATTTGTGGTGTTGTCAGGTGCTCTGATCCTACGGGAGAAGATCGGTTGGGGCACGTTAGCCAATATCCTCAGCATCGGTCCCTGGATGGATTTTCATTTGTGGTATCTCCCCTCGATTGAAGACAATCTGCTTTTGCAATCGAGCATGTTGTTAGGCGCGATCTTTATCATGGGGATAGCCAGCGCCATCTACATCGGCGTGGATGCCGGAGCTGGGCCGCGCGACAGCCTGATGCTGGCCGTCCACCGCACCACTGGCATCAGCATTCGCCTGGCGCGTGCCATCATCGAGGTGACCGTCTTCACCATCGGCTGGTTGATCGGTGGACCCGCTGGGGTCGGCACACTGGTATTCGCCTTGCTGATTGGCCCAGCTGTCCAACTCGGATTCCGCGTCTTCAAAGTTCAACCGCATAACTAGCCCGATATTATTCCAAATGAGAAACCCGGTTTCGCCAGAAACCGGGTTTCTCTTGGACTGTGAATATACGCGCATTGGAAAATGCCAAGTAGTGGTTGCGATAAAAGTGATCGTGTCATGCTGAGGCCCGCCCATGGCGAGGCCGAAGTATATAGCGTGGCGAAAGAAGTACTGAAAAGAAAGGTTGCGCTTTGCTAGACCCTTCGACTTCATCTCAGGGTGACAATTGCATGTTCATCACTAACAAATTATCCACCACCAATTTCAAAAATCAGGCCGCGGTTTTGGGCTCGAGAGCATTTTTGATTATTCCCAATATTTTTACGATTCCCCAGAATATCCCCGCCAGAACGACCACTAAAATATAATCAATCGCCGGTATGCGGATGATTTCTAAGAGTCCTTGGATCAGGCGTCCATTGTAGACATAAAGCGCCGAAGCAACGTAGACTCCCATGAAGGCCCAGCGCTGCCAGGCTCTTAGGCCTAATCCATAGAGTTGCGTCAGGATTAAGATAGCCCCAAAGCCATAGGCAAACATCGGCCATAGGCCATTGCCTTGGAATACAGCCACAATTGTCCCATGCACGAGCACGGAAAATTCCTGTATAAAGGTCCAATATTTGTTGACATGCACGCGCGTGAAAAACAGGCTGCCTTGGAGCAATAGCAAGAACATGTAGAAGAATCCCCACAGGTGGCCGGGGGTCGATACAGCTGGGTGATACCAAAAGGTATAAACCGTAGCCCAGGCGAAGTAGTAGCCGTGGTATTTTCTGGCAAAGCGATTGATCTCTTTAGGAAAGGGCAATTTCTTCCCGAAGAACATCCCCCGGCGGCTGTTTTCCATCACCAAAACCCACACCAGCAAGACAATCACGGATGCCTGCGAACTGAAGATGGAGATGTCCTGGGCCAGACCATCGTACCAGATATGCGTCTGAAGGACGTGTAACAAAATGAAAACCGCGTTCAATCCCAAGGCCCAATAATTGAAATTGTGCAAACCGGTGGTGTATTTGGCTTTATTCCGCTGGGAATACCAGATGATGCCCCAGAGGGCAATCTGATGCATGAAATACAAACCCCACGCCGAGAAGCGGGTCCAAAAGGTGGGGTCGGGCAGCTTCCAGAAATACCAGGAGTAGCCTGTGTCTGGGAGCAATTCGATATTGGCAAGCAAGGGATTCAAAGCCCAGATCGCTGCGGTGATCCCAAAGCTAAAAGCGACGCCCATCCAAAGAGCCGAGACATCCTTGCGAGTAGTTGTTGTATTGGCCATTTTCTTATCCATTGAATTTTTTGAAGTAAGAGGGTATTGGCAGAGCCAATACCCTCTTACTTCAAACTCATTTCTTTGCCGGCGGTAACGGGATCAAAATCGAAGTGCTGGCTTTATAAGCCTCGTACTCCTCCTGACCGCCCCATTTCTCGTCGGCGCGTCTTTCTAGCATGGGGATGCCACTGATGCGGGTTAGCAACAGGGTGATGAATACGGGGGAGATCATGGTGACCCACTGCCAGCCCTGTAAGATGGGGATAGCGACAATCGCCACGCCAATCCACAGCACGATTTCGCCGAAATAGTTGGGGTGCCGTGACCAAGACCACAGCCCAGTATGAATGAATTTGCCTGCGTTGGCCGGGTCGGTTTTGAATTTGCTCTTCTGCGAATCGGAGATCATTTCGAAGATGAATCCAATGAGCCACACCAGGAATCCAATGATGGCAAAAGCTCCAATAGTAAGGCGTCTTTCGGAAGTGATGGCAGCTAAGGCGGCGGCTAACGAGAATGAGACCCAGATGCCTTGCAGCGTCCAGGTCAGCAAAAACCTGGGTATGGAGGGTTTTAGATCTCGGAAGCGGCGGTCTTCGCCCGCGGCATGAACACGCCGGTAGAGGAAAATGCTCAGGCGTAAGGCCCAAACGACCACCATTCCCAGCAGAAGCCACGAACGGCCATCAACCACAGGGCTTAGGATGACGGTGATGACGGTAACCGAAATGAATGTTATTCCCCCCATCAGGTCAAAGAATTTTTCGGTTTGTTGAAGGTACGCCGGAATGAAGGCGATCCAGTTCATAATGAATGCCAGGGCGACCCCAATGGCAAAGATGGGAATTCCGGCGAATGATGCTCCTCCCTGGCTGCCGGCCAGGGCCAGACCGATGCCGATAAGAATGATAATGGGTAGTGCTACGAAAGCTGTTTTTTCTGATTTATTCATGGTTAATTCCTTTTTTTCAAAACTCACCCTCCATCGAAGCCGCGTAACCGGTCATTTCGACATAGCCATGTCCCGAAACTGCCGACCCTTCCACTGTACCACTGACTTGAACAGCCCCTTCCCAGTAGGCATACGAAACATCCATCTCTTGATCGGCAACATAAGGTTCGATTTCGAGAGTCAAATTAAGGGCTGGAATTTGTAGATTCCAGGCTGCGGGGTATTCCCCCCCGCTGACTTGGCTTTGCCAGGTCTCCAAAACCTGGATTTGGAAGTGATCCTGGTCTAGATGAGTGGTCTCGCCTCCGGGGCCGATCCAGGTCCCGCTGGAAAATGGGTCGATGCTGCCATCAGCACGACGGATTTGAAAGACCATCAGCTCAGAGTCATTATCCAACTGGATTGAGAACCAATCCCAGCCGACCTGGCCTTGCGACAAGGCGCTGGTGCTGAACTCGTGATCCATCCAACTCAACCCCGAGACTGGGTAGGACTCGCCATTGATTTTGATAACGCCCTGGGATTCCAGACGGCTCTGGCTGAAGTAATAGGATGCGTTGCCCTCATCTGGGCCTTTTTGACTAAAGCCACTATCGCCGTGGAAAATGGGGACTTTGACATCTTTTAAGAGTAATTCAATTCCAATGCCATCTTGCTCAGCACGAATTTGATATTTGCCATTGCCCGTTTGCACCACTTCCCAATTTTCCAGCCAGACCTGGAAGGGATCAGCCTGGGAACCTGCCAGGCCTGCCGCTCCGCGGGTGAAGCGCTCAAAGGCGTAATGTTCTTCGGCGGAGATATCGGTGAGGGCAAAATGGGCCATGTAGACTTGCTCAGTAGCCCAGGCCGAATCACGTACAGTGCGCTCCTGTGCTGGAAGCAGCGCCCGCCGGAAGAAGGTCAACTGGTAGCCAAAATGCTGCCTCGCCTCACTCTGTAGATTGCCGGTGTAGTACCACCACTCGGTCTGGTAATCAGGATGGGGGCCGTAATCCTCGGGGAAGCTCCACTCGCGTGGCCCATCGGCGCGCTGGAAGCCGGTAGGGTTTTCGATGCTGCTCAGGACGCTGGCTGAGGGAGCATGCAACGCGGACGAATCGGAATTCAATCGTCCCCAAACAAGAATTGCGATGCCAAGCAGAATAATCAAGGTCCAATAGGCGGGTTTCATGAAAAATCAGGGAAATAATTAATCGAAGCGAATCGCCTCCGCCGTATTACGCTGGATGATGCGATAAGCAGGGTACAGCCCGGCCAGCACCGCGGCCAGAATTGAAATGATTACTGCCTGGATAAAGGGATCGGGTGTGATGTGCATTTGCAGAGTCCAGCCAAAGGAGCGCCGGTTGATGATATAGATCAGAATCAGGGCAAGCATATAGCCGGTGGGCATGGAGAGAATTCCAGCTACTGCTCCCATCAATCCAGTTTCCAGGGTGATCAACTGCCAAAGCTGGCGGGCGGTCAGCCCAATGGCTTTCAAGATACCCAGCTGTCGCTGCTTGTCTAGTTGCAGCGACATCATCGCGCTGAGCACGCCGATGAAGGCCACCACCGTGGTCATCAGCTGCAGCGCCCCGGTGATGGCGAAGGTGCGGTCGAACACTTCCAATGTCGTGGCGCGTAGCTCTTGGTTGGCGCGCACCAGCAGGCTTTGGGTACCAGCCAGTTCAATTTCCAGGGATTCTGCCAGGGAGCGAGCATCCACACCGGGCTGCAGGATCAACGCAACCGCAGAGACGCGCTCGTCCCCCCAAAGCTGGCGGTAGTTCTCCAAAGACATGATGGCGGTGCCCTGGCTGGAAGCGTAATCGTAATAGATTCCGGCGATGGGGAAGGAATGCAATCCCTGCGGCGAATAGAGTGATAATTCACCGCCCTGTTTGGGCAGATCGAAACGGTTGGCAAGCGGCTCGGATACCAGCACACCGCCGTTTTGGACAATCTCCCAGATTTCGCCATTGGAATATTTGCTGGACACCAGGAGTTGGGAGAAATCATCATTGGGGTTGTTGTTGGCTGAGATACGCAGAGGACCGTTGGGGGTGTCAACCGTGGCGCCTTGTAACAGATCGAGGCGCGTCACACTGGGATGATCTTCGAGGGTAGCAATCACATCCGGGTCGATAGCCTTCAATTGCTGACTGAAAGTCGCCCCGGGCACGGAGATGTACACATCGCCGTGCAGGATTTGATTCATCCAAGTTTCTACAGTAGCGCGGAAGCTGCCTACCATCAGGCTAACGCCAATCGTCACGGAGATGGCCACCATCAGCGCTGCTACGGCCACCGAGGTGCGACTGATAGAGTTGACCACTTCGCGCGGCGCCATGCGACCCAAAACACCCCAGATGCGGCCGGTCAACAGCGACCCGGCTGACATCATCCAGTTGGTGGTGACGGGGGACAGTAGTGCGAAACCGATCACTGCCGCGGCCGTACCAGCGAAACTGATGACCAGGCTTTTGGTAGGTATTGCCAGGAAAGCAATGCTGGATACGATCACCACCAGACCTGCAATCCCCAGCCAGCCAACAACCCGTCTGGCTTTTGATTCCAAATTGGCGCGTGAAAGAGCCGTTCGGGGTGGGATGCTAGCTGCCTCCCAGGCGGGGAATGCGGCCGTCGCGGCTGTGGCCACAACCCCCAGGACGGCGCCCTTGACCAGACTGATAACGGGGATGGGAATATCCCGTACCGTGGTGACAAAGAAAAGGTCGTTGATCGTCTGTGAGACCAAGCCCACTGCGCCGCGCCCCATCAGGATGCCGGTGATCACGCCCAAAATAGCGCCCAAGATTCCAATGGTAAAGGCTTCCCCGACGACCATGACGAAGATCTCCCGGCGAGTGACACCCAGGCTGCGCAAGGTGCCAAACAAGGGCCGGCGCTGTACCACTGAAAAGGTCATGGTGTTGTAAATCAAGAACAAGGCTACCACCAGCGCCAACAGACTCAATGCCGTCAAATTTAGGCGAAAAGCTGCTGTCATCTGCTCGACTGCTCCGCTACGAGCGTCTACGGGAAGTACTAATACGCCCTCGGGTAGCAAATCTTGGATGGCTGCTAGGGTGGACTGGTCGTCAGGGGAGAGAATCAAATCGACGCGATCGACGTGGCCCAAGCGCCCAGTCAGTTCCTGAGATGTGGCTATATCCATCAGAAGGATCCCATCCAGGGCGGCCCCACTCAGGTTGTCCCCAGGTTGAAGCAGGCCAGCCACTTTGACCGATAGCACATTCCCCGCGTATTCGATCTCGAAATCATCTTCCAGTTCCAGGGCGTAGCGCGCAGCCAGATTGGCTGAAATCAAAACGCTGCCCGGTCGCGCTAAAAAGGGGGTTAGCGAATTGTCTGCGGCACCCTGTGTACCACCCAGGTAGTTGCGAAAGGGAGCCTCTGCGAAGGGATCGACCCCCAAGAGCTGCAAGGTGATCCCATCCATTTGGGGGGCGGTGACGTAATCCGAGATGATCGGCGCGGCGGGCACATCCACGCTGCTATGCAGCAGGCGAGCATACACTCCCTCGTCAATCCCCTGCGATCCCGCCGAGATGTAGTGAGTGGCGCGGCCGGTCACTGATTCTGTGCTGAGATCGAAGGCCCGGCTGGCACTCTGGTTGGCCATATCGATGCCCACCACCACAGCAACGCCCAGGCTGATGCCGATCACCATTAGCGCGCTTTGCCAGAAATGGCGAATGAGATAGCGCCATCCAATGTTAAACAATGTGCGGGATAAGAGTAGAGAGTTGTTCATTGACGCGTTAGCGATCTTCCATCTCAACTAAACAACCACCTTGCAATTCGAATATTCGGTCGGCGAATATGGCGTTCTCTTTGTTGTGGGTGACCATGATCAGGTTTTTGCCGGCCCGGCGAGTGAGCTTGTCCAGTAAGGCCAAAACCTGCTCGCCAGTTTCCTCGTCAAGGTTGCCTGTGGGTTCATCGGCCAGCACAACCAGGGGATCGTGTACCAAGGCACGGGCAATGGCGACACGCTGCTGCTCACCCCCAGAGAGTCTTTCGGGAAATGTATGCAGGCGGTCTGCGAGGTCTACTTCTGCCAGAATTTGGCTGGCTTGCTCGCGCGCCTCGTTCAATTCCTCGCCCAGAAGTTCCAGAGGCAGGCTGACGTTTTCAATGACTCTCAAGGTGGGGATCAGGTTGAAAAACTGGAAAACGAAGCCGATATTTTTGCGACGAAAGAGCGTACGTTGGTTCTCATCAAGTTGGGTTAGCGTCTGGCCATTGATGATAATCTCACCCTGATCGGCTTGGTCGATGCCGCTGATCACGTTCAATAGCGTGCTCTTGCCGCTGCCGCTTTTGCCCAGGATGGCGATGAACTCACCTCGACCAAAAGTGGCATTTGTGCCTAGTAGGATTTCACGCTTCTGGCCGCCCTCCAGAAACTGTTTGTGCAGGTTATTCAGTGAGATAAACCCGTTCCCATCACCCTGTGACATGAAGAAACCCTCTCTTATCTAAATTCTTTGATCGCTTCGACCAATTCTTCGGCTTTTTGTGACGAATATTCTCCAACCGTGCTCCATAAAATCGTACCATCACGATCGACTAAAAACAAATAGATATCGTTTTCATTCGAGATGTCCAGAGCGGACTTGTACGCCTGTTTGTCGAGATAGAGGGTGATCGTGCGCTCGCGAGCAGTCTGGTCGGGGATACCCGCACGCATGCCTTCGTTGATGAATGTGCGGGATATGGCGGACATTTCGTAGATCGTGGGCAGCTCGTAATATATGAAGCCTGGGAACGATGCTTCGATCTCTTGTGCAGCGGGAATCCAGGTGTTGACAAGAGTCTGTTGCCATTGCTGGAAGGGCACGATCACTAGGTTAAGATCGCCTGCGAAGTCACGCGGAAATTCAACTTCTTGGCGGTTCAGATTAAACCCGGATACAACCGGAAAATGAGGCTCGTCGCGTGTTACGAGCAATCGACTGCGGGCAGGGGCGATTTTCCAGACCAAACCTACGCCGGCGATGACGACCCCAGAAAGTAAGGCTAAACGGATGATAGACATTTTATTTCCAAGTAGAACAGTGAGGTGTACTTCAATTCAAAAAAAGTAACCTTTTGATATACTGGACAGCCTCCTTGATTTCTTCTGTGCAATTGAGTATACTGTACCGCAAATATATTGTCAAGATATTGTCCATATTAACCTTGTCAAATTGTGAACAACGCATCGGTGTTCATGTGTTCCTCAGCGAGGACCCAACAACATAAATTTGAGTAATTGAGGAATTAGATTGCTTCGTTCGCTTGCGTTGCTTAGCAACCTTTTAAATATTGAAGGTATCTTAGTTGTGCTCTTTGCGATCGAACAGGGTTGTGATAGTATTCTATTTGTGAATATTCAAGCAATGAATAATGAGGTACCGAATGGTCAGTGATATCGCCTTGCTGGGTTTCTTGCACTCCGAGGATCTGCATGGTTATGAGATCTATCAGCGATTTTCCAACCTGCCTGGGTTGTGGGAGATCTGGCGCATCAAGCAAAGCCGTTTATATGCCATGCTGGCGCGGCTGGAATCATCGGGATTGATCCAGGCCGATACCCATTATCAAGAGAACCGCCCGGCGCGCAAAGTTTTCCGCATTACCGATGCCGGAGAAAGCGCGTATCAAACCTGGGTCGTTCAACCGGTCGAAAATGCGCGCCAATTCCGCCTTGAGTTCCTGGTGAAATTGTTCTTTGCAATTCAGCATGGACTTGACATCAAAAATCAGCTCATTCAAGGGCAGGCAGACACTTGCCGCGCCTGGATGGAAGAAGAACAGCAGATCCTGCAAGATCTGGCAGGGCAGCAATCCTTTGAGACTGCAATCCATGATTTCCGCGTAGGACAAATTTCTTCAATGTTGGAATGGCTGGAGACAGTCCAGGAAATTGATTTTGCTTCTTCAGAATAAGGAGTTACGCACTTGAAGCGAGGTTTGCCTGGAAAAGGGAACGCGGGTGTCGCTCGAACCGCCTTCCATACAATTTCCCTAATCCTAAGGTTTATGAAGATGAGAATATCCCGACAACTTATTATCTATTTACTAGTAGTAGGCATTATTTTTGGATTGGCTTCCTGTCGTTACATACGTGAGATCGACAGTCGTAAAACCGATGAGTTGATCGTTTTTGCGGCGGCTTCGCTTACAGATAGCTTCGCGGAACTCGAAAACGTATTCGAGAAAAACTACCCAGATGTAGATTTGATCTTGCACTTTGCGAGTTCGTCACAGTTGGCTACTCAACTGAGCGAGGGCGTGACCGCGGATGTGTTTGCTTCAGCGAATGAGAATCAAATGCAGGTTGTTATGAGCAATGGGAGGGTTGATCCTGCTGAAGTGAGGTCATTTATTGCCAATGAATTGACCATCGTAGTGCCCGCGGGTAACCCAGCGAATATTCAAACCATCGATGATTTGGGGAATGCCAATGTCTCTTTATTATTGGCCGTCGAGGGGGTTCCCGTGCGGGACTATGCTGATCAAATCATCCACACCCTGCCTGGATCAAATCAGAAGGCGATTTATGATAACCTGGTTTCTGAAGAGAGTAATGTCCGACAAGTGTCCACCAAGATCGCCTTGGGCGAGGCGGATGCTGGCATTGTTTATACGTCGGATATCACCCCTGATATCACTGGGCTAGTCGAAAAAATTGAGATCCCAGAATCCCTGAACGTGATCGCTAGCTACCCTATCGCCGTGATCGAAGACTCAAAGGCCAGAGAATTGGCGAGAGTGTTTATCGATTTCGTACTCGGTGAAACCGGGCAGGAGATCCTGATGGATTGGGGATTTATCTCCGTTCAACCAGACGTTGCATATTAATATGTCAACCCCCTTGCAAACAAATTCCAAGTTCAATCCTGCCAGGCTGCTTGTGTATCTGCTGGCAGCCTCATTATGGCTGCTATTGTTTTTACCTTCTGTGGCCTTAATTTGGCGGACATTCTCCTTCCAAGCTTTCTCTACACCAATTAGCCCAACCATATTCACCAGTGTCTGGTTGAGTTTGCGCACAACGCTGATCAGCATGGGTGTCATTTTGCTAACTGGCACACCCTTGGCGTATCTCTTTGCCAACACCCAATTCCCGCTCAAGCGTTTCATGATGGCCTTCATCGAAATGCCCATCGTCATCCCTCCGGTGATCGCGGGATTGGCCTTACTGGCGACCTTTGGGCGTTTAGGTTTGCTGGGTGGGGCACTCAGCGCCCTGAATTTGGAAATCCCCTTTACAACCACGGCGGTGATAATTGCGCAAGTGTTCGTTTCATCCCCATTCTACATCCGGGCAGCGCAAGCCAGTTTTAGCGCCATTGATCAAGAGATCCAGGAAGCGGCCGCTGTGGATGGCGCCAGCCGTTGGGTCACATTTTGGCGCATCACGATTCCCATCAGTGTGAATTCCCTTTTTGCTGGGCTGATGCTCAGTTGGGCCAGAGCTTTGGGAGAATTCGGCGCGACGATCTTGTTTGCTGGGAATTTGGGGGGGCGCACCCAAACCATGCCGCTGTTGATCTATTCGAGGCTTGAGAGTGACCTGGGGAGCGCCTTCTTAACTGCTCTGATACTGCTGGCATTTGCATTCTTATCATTCAGCATCGCCAACGCAGTCACCCGGCGGATCGAAACTATGGTATCTTTGAGAGAATTCAAATCGTAGATCGAAAGGAAGGTAATATGGTTGCTACACCATCTACTATGCTGGCATTGGGCACGGAAGCCCCAGACTTTAGGCTCCCGGACACGGTTTCAGGGCAAATTAAAAGCTTGAAGGAACTGAAATCCACTCAGGCTACAGTGATCATGTTCATCTGCAATCACTGCCCATTTGTCAAACATGTCAATGATCAGCTTGTCGCTTTAGCTAATGATTATCACTCCCAGGGTGTATCCTTTATTGCGATCAGTTCCAATGATGTCGAGAATTACCCAGAAGATCATCCCGATAAGATGAAAGAATATGCATTGGCATTGGGATATCCCTTTCCTTATCTATATGATGAATCCCAGCAAGTGGCCAAAGCGTATAAAGCGGCCTGCACTCCAGATTTCTATATCTTCGATGGGGATTTAAAGTTAGCCTACCGCGGCCAGTTGGATGATTCCCGCCCCAAGAGTGATATTCCAGTTACTGGAAAAGATCTACGCGCCGCGTTAGATGATATGCTCTCAGGGAAGCCAGTCAGCGGCGGACAAAAACCCAGCCTGGGCTGCAATATCAAATGGAAAGAATAAAGTTACTTTCAAAAACGATCTTATCCATATTTGTGGGGGTAGTTTTATTGACTGCCTGCGGCCAACAAGCTGATTTGCCCCCGGATGAAGGGAGACTCAGGGTAGTAGCCACCACCACCATCGTGGGTGATGTAGTCGCCCAGGTTGGGGGCGATCTGATCGAGTTGAGTGTAATGCTCCCCGTCGGCACAGATCCCCATGGATTTGACCCCACTCCACAGGACATCGCCAAGGTTGCTGAAGCGGATGTGGTTTTTGCAAATGGCGCTGGGTTGGAAGAATTCCTTGATAATCTGATCGAGAGCGCAGGGGCGGACGATGCAATCGTGCATGTTTCCGAGAATATTGATTTCTTGGAATTAGAAAGTGATGAACGCGTGCATGAGGGGGATGACCATGAAGATGAACACGAAGGGGATACACATGATGATGTGCCTGATGTTGAAGATCATGAAGACCAGGATCATGGTGAAGAACACGATCACTCAGGCGCAGACCCCCACACCTGGACTGATCCCAATAATGTGATGGTTTGGGTTCAAAACATCGAACATGTGCTTAGTGAAATTGATGGTGATAATACTGAAGCATACCAATTCAATGCCAATGCATATCTGGCAGAACTCAAAGACTTGGATGATTGGATCTTCGAGCAGGTAGTGCAGATCCCCGAAGAGGACCGCAATTTGGTCACAGACCACGGGATTTTTGCTTACTTTTCCGATCGTTATGGCTTTGAACAGACCGGCACCTTGATCCCCGGGTACAGCACGCTGTCAGAACCTAGCGCACGAGAACTGGCTGCCATTGAAAACGCCATTCAGGATCTGGAAGTCAGAGCGGTTTTCGTTGGCAACACGGTCAACCCATCCTTGGCAGAACGGGTATCCGAAGATACAGGCGTTCGATTGGTCTATGTTTACACCGGCTCTCTCAGCGAAGCAGGCGGTGAGGCCGATTCGTATATAGCATACATGCGATACAATACGGCTGCATTCGTGGATGCGTTGAAATAAGATCTGAGACCTTCAAGGTTTCTGAAACCTTGAAGGTCTGAAAATACCATGACTCTCTTCGAAGAACTCCAAAAAACAACGCAACATCTCTCTAAAATGCGCGATCCCCATCAGACTGACGCGCCGATTTTGCGCGCCGAAGGGCTTGGCGTACGTTACGAAAGTGGTGCTGCCTTAGAAGATGTCACTTTCGATTTGATGGTGGGTGAACGCCTGGCAGTGATTGGCCCCAATGGGGCTGGCAAAAGTACCCTGCTCAAGGTCATCGCAGGAGTGCTTGCTCCCACGGAAGGGCATATCGAGATTTTTGGCAATTTGCCTGGCGGACATATCTGTATCGCCTACGTTTCCCAGCGCAGCACGGTCGATTGGAGTTTTCCCGTTACGGTGGCCGATGTGGTTATGATGGGCCGGGTGGGGCAGTTGGGGCTATTTCGCAATCCCAAGCCCAGCGATTGGGACCTTGTCAACCGAGCTTTAGAAGTTGTCCGCATGACCCATCTTGCCAAGCGTCAAATCAACCAGCTTTCAGGAGGTCAACAACAGCGCATGTTCATCGCGCGAGCCTTGGCGCAAGAAGCCGAGTTGATGCTAATGGACGAGCCCCTTTCTGGGTTGGATGTAAGCTCACAGGAAGAAGTTTTCAGCATCTTGGATGATCTTCAAGCGCATGGGGTGACAGTGCTGGTTTCGCTGCATGACCTGAAGATGGCGGCAGAGCGTTTCGACCAGGTGATGTTACTCAACCAGCGGATGCTCGCGATTGGAACCGGAGAGGATGTGCTGCTCCCGGAGAATCTCGTTGCGGCTTATGGAGGACACCTACACTTGGTACCCACCGAAGATGGGGCATTGGCAGTGAGTGATACTTGCTGTGGGGAAGAATAGTCCGATAGTCGAATTGTCATGTAGTCGGTTAGTTCACTGACCACCCTGCAAAACGACTATCAGACTGTTTGACTGACAACTAAATGACTCCTATGTTTGATTTCTTATTTGAACCTTTACAATATGCCTTCATGGTGCGCGGCCTGGTCGCTGCCGTGATGGTGGGAATCGTCTGCGCGGTGATGGGCACCTACGTGGTATTGCGCGGTATGGCATTCTTCGGTGATGCTCTGGCGCATGCGATCTTACCAGGCATTGCCGTGGGATATCTGGTGGGGGGTGGGGCGCGTGAACCGCTCTTTTGGTGGGCGTTGATCGCGGCGATTCTCAGCTCTCTGGGGATTGGCGCTATTAGCCGCACCACAAAGATCAAAGAGGATACGGCTATTGGCATCATTTTTGCAGGGACGTTTGCCCTGGGTGTTGCTTTGATCTCTACAGTGCGCAGTTACAGCGTCGATCTGGCGCATTTCCTGTTTGGGGATGTCCTTGGGGTGCGCAATGGCGATTTGCTGTTGATCGCGGTCTTTGGGGGAATTGTTTTGCTGGCGATTCTGGCTTTCTACAAAGAATTTATGGTGCTCTCTTTTGATCCAATTCTAGCGACGACACTCCGGCTACCAGTGCGCTTGTTGGAATTTTTGTTGTTGATCCTGATCGCCGTCACTATCGTGGTTTCTCTGCAAACGGTTGGGGTGGCCTTGATGGTGGCCATGCTGGTGACGCCCGCGGCGACAGCCTATCTGTTGACCAAACGCTTGCCAGTGATGATGGCCATCTCCGCCACAATTGCCTCGGTCTCTGGCATAATTGGCTTGTATCTCTCGTATTATTTAAGCATCGCCTCGGGTGCGGCGATTGTGCTGACCTGCACGGCTATCTTTGGCCTGGTATGGGGGATTCAGTCGCTACGGAAAACAATTTGAAAAATAAAGGTGTGACGTGCCTTGCACATCAACCCTTATTTTTCGGTAGGACATAATCCCAGGCGCAGAATTTATCCCCCTTGAGAATGGAGTGGGTGATAGTACAGGTTTTGAAGTCCACTCCCAGGATAGGCTCCCAGAACTGACGGGCCCACCCGGATGCTCGGTAGCAAAAGATGGGATCGATCTTGGGATCTGCCGCCTCGCGTATCAACGTGCAGAAGCAGTATGCCTTACGAGTTTCTTTGTGGGTGCTAGCTTCGTCGTAGGATTTACGATTGTAGGCTACTTTGCTCAGGTGCAAGATATTCCCTGCGATTCTCGGAGGGTCGATGAAACCACCCGTAGGTCCGGCGGATAACTCCTGGTGTTGAAGCTCGAGCACGGCGTTGACGTCACCGGTTTCTTGATAGATCTGCTTGAATTTATTAGTATCTTCGATCGGGCGCACTAAAGCTACCCGCGAAAGGATATCGAACTGCTGTTCCTGGGTGGTGTGAGCTTTTAGACGTTCCAACGAGCCGGCGACCCAGGCAGCGCGCTCATCGACTAAGGTGTAGGGGGTGATCGCCTCGCCCCCTGCCCAGATATCTGATGTCAACTCTGAGTCGAGAACTCGCAAAAGTTGTTCTCGGTACACTTCCGGCCAGGCCAGGAACGAGGCCTGGGTTTCGATGATATTATCAGTTTCATGATCCGGATCGTAGCTGTGGTAAATCTCAACCAACTCTAATTCTGGAGCCAGGCCGACCTTATTCATATGCGTGTAGTTCCTGCTTGATGTCTCCCTTAGTGTTCCAACTGGGCCATGATGAGTACTAGAGAAGAAATGCAGCTCCCCCAGGGTATGGGTTTTGACTTCAGCGGTGTTGACGGCCTCGGAAACGGGAAAGCCGATCTCCGAGTCGAAACCATCTACAGGAGTATCAAAATGAAAGATATGTGTCAGTGGGCCGGCAATCTTGTTTCGACATACTTCTTTAACAAGCTCTATCCTGGGAATAAGTTCTGCACGACTCTTGATAGGTTTTCTCAAACCAGCAAATAAGGTTTCCCCCCGTATAACGTGTTTCACTTTATTATCCATCTTACCTCTCCATAATATTGTATCCTGATTATGTTACTTATCTTTGGGAGGCTAAGTTCAAGGCAAGTGGAAAATTGAAGGCTTTGTGGAATTCTCGCCGGAATATATGCGAATCAGGCTATTTGGTATTTTTTGGAGTTTAAGGAATTTGATCGCTGATGGATTTGAAACGACTCAAGATCGAGGCTGCTTCTTCTGTATCAGGGATAAAGACATGGCCGTCTTTGTCGATATGTACGGGAATGACGTCATAACTATGGAATTGTGTCCCCTTGAAGAACACCCGCACGACGATGCCTTGTTGGGTTTCTAAGGACCAGCTTTGATCGAAGACGAAACTTCCCAGTCCGTAGAACACCGGCACACCTTCGATCTCTTCCATCCCCTGGATGACATGGGCATGGTTGCCGACGACCAGGTCGGCCCCAGCCTCGACCGCAATTTCAGCGAAATTCAATTGGCGGTAGTTTGGTGTGAAGCTGTAATCTGATCCCCAATGAGGCAACACAATGACCACATCGGCAACTGCGCGCGTGTTTTCGATGGCGTGACGCAGGTTCGTTTCGGAGAGTTCCGCAATGCCTGGCTTGGAAAGGGTGGCGAAAGCGCTGGCTTCAATCTCTCCCAGTGAAACGAAGCCGAATCGAACCCCATTCACCGAGATAACAACTGGATTCATGGCTGCAGCGAGATTCTCTCCCGCTCCTACAGGATCGACGCCGACGCGGCGCAAATTTGCTAGAGTATCAAAAAAAGCTCTATCTCCACAGGTAGGTAGACCGCAATTCTTGATGTGATTGGTAGCGACGCTCATCAGGTCGAATCCGGCACGTGCCAGGGCGTCGGCGTTTTCCGACCTGCCTACAAGGACAAAGGTACGGATGCAGCCTTTATGCGGAGGGTAGTCGCTCAGGGCTGCATTGAGGGTGCCGATGGCGATGTGAGCGCCATCGATCAATCCTCGCATGTCTGCATAGATGTAGTCGGCATTCCCACGTTCGTCGATGGCAGCCTGGACACAGCGAGCCGGTACAATTGCTCCTGTGAATAGCAGTTCGGTCATGGGAATTTCTGTTGGTGTTTGGGAGGGCGTGGGTTCTTTGGTCGGCGGAATAGGTGATGGTGAAGGCGTTTCGGTCTGGGTAAAAAGAATCGTAGTGGGTGAGGATGTCTCTGTGGGTAAAGCCGTGGGGATAGCTGTAGTTACTGATACAACTTGCTCAGGCGTCGAAATTGCGGGTTTGCAAGCAGACACAAGGAATGTGAAACATAAAAATAATGCTAGGTAATTTCTTATTCCGATCATGCTTTGTCTGTAGTAGATTTCAAGGTCGTCAGTGCTTGTTGAATTTCAGCGTTTACGAAATCATCTGTTTCCGTCTCACTGGCAGTTTCCAGGATTCCAATGGCCTCATCCCCACCAATTTGGCTCAGTGCCCAGGAGGCATGCCCTCTCACCAGGGATTCGCCGTCGGAGAGGGCTTTCGCAAGATTGGGAACTGCATCGGTATCTCTCGAGTTCCCTAAGGCCAGTGCTACATTGCGCAGATATCCGCGTCGTTTGGTGCGTTTGATTGGGCTGCCCTTGAATTTGCGGTTGAAGGCCTCAGCGCTCAGGGACAGTTCACCCCTCAGGGATGGACGAACCACCCCCGAACGAGGTTCGAAGGCCGGGTCTCCCAAAGGGGGAGCAAAGCGCTGGTTCCAAGGGCAAGCTTGCTGGCAAATGTCGCATCCGAACACCCAATCCTCCATCTGGGATCGTAAATCAATGGGGATCGCCCCCTTTTCCTCGATCGTCAGATAAGAGATGCAGCGATTGGCATCGATCGTGCGATCAGGCAAGATGCAATCTGTCGGGCAGGCTTCGATGCAGCGCGTGCACGATCCGCAATGGTCGGGCACGAAGGGTGCATCGGGAACGAGTTCTATGCCCAAGAAGATTTCGGCAAGCAAAAAATAGGAGCCAATATGGGGATTGATCAGATTGGTGTTTTTCCCAATCCAGCCCAGGCCTGCGCGTTGGGCCAGCTCCCGCTCCAGGATGGGGCCGGTATCCGTGTACCAGCGATTGGGGATTGTCCGGCCGGCTTTTCCCTCTAGCCATGTGACCAATGTTTGTAAGCGTTCTGGCAGCACATCGTGATAATCCTCTCCCCAGGCGTAGGATGCGATTCTGCCCTCACCGCCAACCCCTCTCCCACTGGGAGAGGGGCGAAGGGGTGAGGGCGAATACAATATCCCCAACACCAAAATCGACTTGCATTTCGGCAGGATCAGGCGCGGGTTCGCGCGGAGCTGGCGGGCGCGTTCGGTTCCTATCCAGGCCATATCTGCATGCCGGTCTGCGGCCAGCCAGCGCTCGTAGATGTCCAAATGCAGGGGGGGCTCGGGAGTGGTAATGCCTGCAAGGTGGAATCCGAGGCGGTAGGCTTTGTCCTTGACAGCTTGGGTGAGTTCAGGTGATGATTTCATGCCAAAAAATACCATTTTCGGGCAGGAGTGGCTGGGATTATAGCATATTGCAAGATCCTAACTTTGAAAAATGTTCCCTTGATGACTCTACTGCAAAAAGGGTGCTAGACCCTCCTCAAAACAGCAAAAGTTT
>CAYWIC010000002.1:0-71034 GCA_964458115.1 uncultured Anaerolineales bacterium
TAAGAATAACCGGTGGGCTCATTTTTATAGACGTTTCCTTATAGTGCAATTTAAGATATCTATGACCGAACATAACGCCAGCTGCGCGCAATGCAACCGAACCAGTGATCAAGTCCCCCTGATTCCGATGAACTTCCAGGGCGAGCATTACTGGATCTGCCCCCAGCATCTGCCTATTTTGATCCATAAACCTGAGATGTTAGTTGGAAAGCTTCCGGGAGTGGAGAACCTAAAAGGAGAGGGGCACGATCATCATTAGGTATAGGATCAAGCTCGAGGAATAGATGGTTTCACACAAAGCGGAAATGGCTTCTAAGAAACGGATTGCTCTGGTCGCTCACGATAATCAAAAAGATGATCTTCTCGAATGGGCACACTACAACCGAGATTTACTTTCCAGGCATCATCTTTATGCCACAGGCACTACCGGCGGCATTCTCGAAAATGAGTTAGACTTACCGATCAATAAGCTACTCAGCGGACCGATCGGCGGTGATCAGCAGATGGGTGCCAAAATTGCTGAGGGGCAAATAGATGTCCTGATCTTTTTCTGGGATCCGTTGGAAGCACAGCCACATGACCCTGATGTCAAAGCCTTGTTGCGTATGGCTCAGGTCTGGAATATCCCTGTGGCGACCAACCGCGCTTCGGCTGATTTCATGGTCTCTTCACCGTTGATGGGGGCAACCTACGAGAGACGAATCCCGGAGTTCAATCAATAGAATGTAGTGGAATCAAGTATGTAAAGTTGCACCGCTGGGAAATCAAAATCCAGCGGTGTTTTTTTATTTGGAGGGTAGTTCTGCTCTGGAGTTTGGCGGGGTGCTCATTCTCATGGGGGATTCATAACTTGGTGGTATGGTCTATTAAATAAAGGTTGAATTTGTTGAAGCTTTTTAGAAAGTCCCAATTCCTCAGTTCCTGATGAACCCAAAATCAAGAAAAACGGTTAATATAATACAAAAGCAGTCCAATTTGACCAGTGTACGAAAATGACAAAACCAAGCAATCATTTGACATTCTCATTGATCTTTCTCTTGAGCGGGTTTCTTGGTGCGTGCTCTGGGGTCGGAGCGACTTCTACGAGTACGCCAACACCTTTTTTGCTCCCGGAGCCAACGCCAAATCCCTACGTTGAGACCTTTGATACTCTTTGGACGACCGTCGAGTCTCGTTATATCTATGCTGAAGTGCTAGAAAATGAATTGCAATTGCTGAAAGATCAGTACCAACTCAAGGTTCTAGCGATGGTTTCCGGTGACGAATTTGCCTCGCTGATCCCTGAGATGCTGGCAGAATTCCCAGAGAATACGGTTGGCTGGCAATCACGCGCCGAACGCCTGGAGAGTGAGCTTGCCAGTGCGGAGAATACCTACGGGGGTATTGGCGCTTTTGTCAGTTTTCGCGCCGAACCTGAGCCTCATATCGTGCTGGTAGAAGTGATGACTGGCTCTCCGGCTGAGGCTGCGGGACTCAAAGATCGAGATAGTATCTATGCAGTCGATAATTTTCTTGTAACCATCGCAGAAGGACTGGATGTGATCCAGCGCGTGCGCGGCCCTGAGGGCTCTGACGTGCTCCTGCGAGTGGCTTCCCCTGGAGAAGCGCCGCGAGATGTTGTTGTCACTCGAGGGCAGGTAGCCCCACGACCCAGGCGTATGGCCATGCATTTCATGGAGGGTTCCAATATTCTCTACGCCGAATTCCCCCGCATTGCTTATGGTGAAATGGGTTTAGATTTCTTTGCCATGTATCAGGCGTTTGCCGAAACCAAAGCAATTCAAGGGATCATCATCGATCTAAGAGTCTCCTCAGGGACGGGCTGGCCTCTAACGCAGTTATTGACCATGTTTACAAATGGTGTAGTTGGTGAAACTGTAACACTTGAAGGGAATATTCCGGCAAATATCGTGGGTGAAGATTATTTCGGTTCCCAAGATATTCCCATTGTCATTTTGGTTGGTCCGGATACGCTTGGTCAGGCAGAGATTTTCACTGCCAGTATGCAGATCCATGCTCGCGCCACTATCATGGGCCTGCCAACTCCAGGCCTGATCGAGGGCTCCGAGAGCGTCCCCCTGCCGGATGGTTCCATTCTCACGCTGTCTACGGTGAGTTACGTCCCCGCAGATAACCGCCAGATTGGCATCCTTGGCGTGCAGCCCGATATCCGCATCGAGTCGTACTGGGAATCCCTCGATCCGGAGAATGATTTGGTTGTAAAAGCTGCATTGGAGTATTTATTGGAACGATGATAGTTTAAATACTACCAAGGAGAGTCTTCGCTTGAGTAAATAGGGGCGAAGTCCCCGCCCCTATTTACTCAAGCGAAACGTCTGTTTGTACCCGTTATTTAGTAAAGGCATTCGCGATGAATTCGAATACGATTTTAATAGATCGTGTGAGAGGAAATGGTTATGTGGTTGAAGAATAATAGAATGGTTTTGGGAATCACATTATTGGTTTTGACGCTTTCTCTCGTATTGTCTTCATGCAGTTCTCTGGCCAGCAGGCGTATGGAGCAAAGCCCTATGATGGCTAATATGGAGCGCAAGGCCGGGTTGATCGTATACGTAGGCGTGGATGGCAATATCTATACCATGGATCAGGCTGGTGGTAAACAAAAACAGATCACGGATGATGCTCGTTTCGGCACATCTGATGATCCCACGATTGTCGTCTACCAAACCCCGGCCTGGTCGTTTGATGGCAACCAGTTAGCGTTTGTGGGTGTCAGCGGCACGGTGGGCAGCCAGGCTATCGACGAAGCTAGTTTGATTACAGTTTCCTTGGATAGTTTGGAAATGATTGAGACATTCAAGAGCGACCATTTCTTCCCCTTCTACCTCTCCTGGTCACCGACCAATGACCAGATTGGCTTTTTAGCGAATTCAAATTTCAGCCGAGGGATGGCACTTTATTCTGTACCCAGCCAAGGCGGAGAGGCGCAAATGCTCGATGCTGGCAGGCCATACTATTGGAGTTGGTCGCCAGACGGCCAACGAATTTTGGCACACGCCGGAGGCCTGAACACCACAACGGTTGAGCGCATGTCCTTCTTGCATGTCGCCGATGCCGCGGTCGAAGAGCGTGTGCTCAGTTTCACGCCCTCTAATTTTCAAACCCCGGCCTGGACTGCCGATGGCGAGCATGTTCTCGTGGCGGTTGAAACCCAAGACCAAAAGTCGTTGGTGATGTTGGATAAGAATGGGCATCTGGAGCAAACCTTGGCGACCTTTGAGGGTGATATCGCTTTCACACTCTCCCCCGATGGAAACAAGGTAGCCTGGATATCGGGCACCAACCTGCAGGCAGGATTCTTAATAGGACAGCTCACGATCATGGATTTTGAGAACAATAATCAGATCATTGTCACTGGGGAAGAAAATGTGATGGCTTTCTTCTGGTCTCGAGATAGCGAGCAACTGGCGTATTTCCCGTTTCAGGTGATCAATATCAGCTTGCCGGAAGAATCGGGTCAAACCGAACCGATCCCGGTGGGAACGGTCAAAGCCAGGGTGATGGAATTTGGCAAGAAAATTGAATCGCGCGAAGTGACCTATCCCTTTACCCCCACGCTGGAATTTATGAATATGCTGCAACTGTTCACTCAGTTCCAAAAATCAGCCACGATCTGGTCCCCGGATAGCCAAAATCTAGTGCTGTCTGCTCAACTCCCTGATGGTGCACCCGTAATCTGGGTAGTACGCTCCAGTGGAAGGTTAGAGCCGCGCTACCTGGTGAATGGGGTCTTGGCCTTTTGGTCATGGGAGTAGCGCTCAACTGGAATCTGTAACCGCCGTATTATCATTAAATCTGAGCAGGACCGAACAAAGTAAATTTGATGCCATAAAAAGTTCGGGTGGGAAGTAAACCCCACCCGAACTTTTAGCATTAATGAGATGTTTTTATTCAATTTAATTCCGGAACTCTTACATTTCATACAGTTTATCTTCCCAATTGCTTGACATTTGAGTTGCAGAGAGCTATAATGGAAACACTGTTTACAAAAATAGTGAATGGTGTTACCGAAATAATGGCGTAAACTGGAGGATAGCTGATGTCAAGTGTTGCAGTAGAGCGGGCATTAATATTACTTCGATACATCATCGAAAACGAAGATGGGCTTAGCATCCGCGAAGTAGGCCGTGAGTTGGGATATAACCCAGCGACTGTTCAAAAACTGATCAACGCCCTCAAAGCGCAGGGCTATGTTATTCAGGACGAGTTGACAGATCGCTATCATTTGGGCCCAGCCGCGATCAATCTTGGTCTGACAGCTTTATCGCGACTTGAAGTGCGCCAGATTGCCCGCCCACATCTAGAGGCGCTTGGCGCTGAGACTGGCGAGACGGCCTTTTTGGCGATTGCGCGTGGCGATCACGCTGTTTATATCGATAAGGTGGTTAGCGATCATCCTATTCGCATGGACGCCCCGCTAGGTATCGACCGTCCTTATAACTGCACTGCAGTTGGTAAAGTCTTGCTGACCGGGATGCAAGATTCTGATGTAGAAAGATTAGCGGATATTGGGGTTTTTGAGAAGCGCACTGAGAACACGATCATCGAGATAAGGGACTTAATAGATGAGATCACTCAAGTTCGCGAGCGAGGCTGGGCAATGGACGATGAGGAATTCTCCTTGGGAGTCAGTTGCGTAGCTGCACCGATCTATGATCATGAGGGTTCAATTGTGGCTGCGATAACCGTCAGTGGCCCCCTGGAGAGAGTGACGAAAAAATTGGACAGCTTGATTGACCTTCTTGAATCGAAGGCGGCAAAGATTTCAAAGGAAATGGGATTTGCTCCCAAGTAGAAAGCACTTAGTAGGAAAACACCGATGACAGCATGGGTCAAAGAAATCCAAGAAGATGAACTTGCGCCAGTAGATCAGGCACCCCAAGGATTGTGGAAGCGTTATGTTTCCGCTGAAAAAGACGGCCGTGGCATGATCTTTGGGATGGGGAGCCTAGCCCCAGGTGAAGCGGTATCGCATACCCACCTTGATGAGGAATTATTCTATACCCTCAAAGGCCATGGTGATGCAACCTGGATCGAAGCAGGGCAGGAATTTAGGGCTGAACTGAAACCTGGGGTGGCCTTTTATAAGACCTCGAATATTCCTCATGTGATGCGCAATACAGGTTCTGAGCCTCTCGTTGGGATTTTCTTCAAGGTATAGTGATGGTGGGATACGTTGTCGCAAGTGACTTGGGTACGGGCAGTTGTAAGACTATGGTTGTCGACAGCCATGCCAAGGTAATAGGATCTGCACAAGCAGAGTATCCCTCCTATTATCCAAAACCGGGTTGGGTTGAGCAAGACCCCCGGGATTGGCTAGATGCCGTTGGTACGACCATTCGCTCCGCTATCGCTGATGCCAAAATTCGAGCCGATCAGATCGAAGCCTGGGGGATCGTTGGTGTGACTCATAATGCGGTACTGCTGGATAAAGCTGGAGAGCCGTTGCGAAGTTGTATCCTTTATCTAGACACCCGCAGTCAACTTGAATGTGACCAACTTCAAGAGAAATGGGGAGATCGTATCTTTGATAACACTCTAAACTCAATCGCTCCCATCTGGACCTGGCCTCAACTTTTGTGGGTTAGGAAGAACCAACCCAAGATCTGGTCGCAAGTGGACCGGATCCTGTTCCAAAAAGATTTTGTGCGCGACAAGATTGCGCCTTCCTTTATTTCTGATTTGATTGATGTGCAAGGATCGCTGTTGTATGATCCGCTTGGTGACAAGTGGGTGATGGATTTTGTTTCTGATTTGGGATTAGATGTAGATGCATTGCCTCTGGCAGTAAAACCAACCCAAGTCGTTGGTAGTGTTGACCAAAAAGGTTCCGACCTCTCAGGGCTACAAGTTGGAACACCCGTAATTGCTGGTACGACCGATACGGCTGCAGAAGTATTTGGTGCCGGATCTCTAAAGCTTAGCCAGGGCACGGTCAAACTGGCCAGTGTTGGCCGCATTACCTGTGTAACTGCTGAACCAACGAAGCATAAACACTCCCTGAACTATCGTCATGTATTGGATGGTTTATGGTATCCCGGCACATCGACGAAATATGCTTCCTCTGCATTCCGCTGGCTACGCGATGCCGTTTGGGACGCCGTAACTTTTGGTGAAATGGATGAAAACGCAGCTCAAGTATCCCCAGGGTGCGATGGTCTAATTTTTCATCCTCATCTGCAAGGGGAGTGGGTTCCATATTGGGATAACCGCTTGCGAGGGGATTTTCTTGGACTGACAGTGAGACATAACAGAGCGCATCTGACTCGGGCGGTGATGGAAGGTGTCGCTTTTGCTTTGCGTGCTGGTGTGGATTTTGCCAGCCGCATGGGGCTGAGTTTCAATATTATGTCCCTGATAGGACGCGGCAGTATCAGTAATATCTGGGCTCAGATAATTGCAGATACGCTCAACCGCACAATTCGAGTACCAGCTGAAAGAGATGCAGCGTATGGTACGGCTTTGATTACTGGAATGGGTGTCAATCTGTTCCCATCGGACCCCGCCGAATTATCAAAATTAATTATCTATGAAGAAGAAAGACAGCCACTACCCGCATCGGTAGCAATCTACAATGAACTTTACGAGATCTACCAGGATGCTGATTATCTCTTGAAGACGATATCCCATCGCCTGAATGATTTTGATGAAAAGTACTCAACGGTTGGGGATTCCGCGAGGTAAAGGTCGGATTTGGTGATTTCCCGCAACTAGGAATATGTTTTGGAGGCATGTACGTGAAAATTAGTGAGATGCAATTTCGGATGATACTCCATGAATTGATTGCCATCGTTGGGAAGGAGCATGTCATCACACCAGAAGCCGACCGCACTGTCTACGGCGTGGATGTTTATTGGGCGCCGCGGTTGATGATTGACCGGGGAAAATTGCCTCCCCTCGGGGATGTGATCGTCCTCCCTGCAAATACTGAGCAAGTTTCGGCGATTGTAAAGCTGGCCAATATCTATCGTATTCCAGTGATTCCCTGGGGGGGCGGTTCTGGTTCTCAGGGCGGCATTATGCCCATGTATGGCGGCATCATGTTGGATTTAAAGCGCCTCAATCTGATTACTGAGATTAATGATATTGCTGGTACGGTCACAGCTCAGGCGGGCATAAATGGATATGAGTTAGAGAATGCCCTCAACGCAGCCGGTTGGACATTGCCGCACTACCCGGCTTCGGTTCATTCTGCAACCCTGGGTGGGTATCTGGCATGCCGGGGATCTGGTACCGTCTCGACGAAATACGGCAAGGCCGAGGATATGGTGCTTTCGATGCAAGTGGTTTTGCCCACTGGTGAAATTATTCAGACCTTGCCGGTTCCCAATCATGCTGCTGGTCCTGGCATCTTGCAGTTGTTTGTAGGAGCCGAGGGCAGTTATGGCATCATCACCGAAGTTACCATGCGCCTGGAGCGCCTGCCAGAAGTGCGCCGCTTCCGCTCATTCTTGTTCCCAGATATGGGTGCCGGACTGGATGCCGGGCGCAATATCATGCTAGACCGCTTACAGCCCCTGGTGATCCGCCTATATGACGAGCGCGCCACCATCAAGACCGTGAAGCGTGTGCTCGGACAGGATGTCGATTCAGGTTCGTATATGGTGATTGGTTTCGACGGCTTTGAAGACATCGTTGATGCCCAGGAACGCCATGCTTTCGAGATCATTGATCGCTATGGTGCAGAAGATCTGGGGGCCGAGGCCGGCCGAAATTGGTGGGAACACCGCTACGATTTCTACTTCCCACCCAAGGTTTTAGATTTCCCCTGGATGTTCGGCACCCTGGACACTGTGGCCACCTTTGACAAGTTGGAACCACTCTACTGGGCCAAGAAGGAAGCCCTGGAAGAGGCCTATAAAGAATGGGATCTGTTTTACTACGCTCATTTTTCGCATTGGTATTTGTGGGGAGTGATGGCCTACGACCGCTTCATTATCGAGAAGCCTCCCGAAAATCCCGACGAAGCGCTGGCCTTACATGATGAAGTCTGGAACCTGGCCGTAAAGGTCAACCTGGAATATGGTGGTGTGATCAACGAGCATCATGGCGTGGGATTGAAACTGTCCCGCCATGTACGGGAACAGTTTGGTGCTTCATTCCAGGTTCTCGAAGGATTGAAAAATACCCTCGATCCCTACCATTTGATGAATCCTGGCAAGATGGGTTTTGGGCCTCCGCGATTATAACGGTGTAATCATGAGTCGATTATTAGAACATCAACAAGCCTTATATGAACTACGCTTCTCACCGATGTGCAGACCGGCCGCCGAAGTAGCCAACTTCACGCAGCTAGAGAGCCACTCTGTGCGCTCCCGCACGATGATCATGTGGCGAGTTTGCGCCGGCCACCTGACATGGGGGCCGCGTGAAGTGGAGCTTCTTTATGAATCCACATTGGACAGCATCAGCGAAGCCTTCGATGTATTCCATTACCCCGTTAGCCAGTATATGCTGGACGCCCGGGCGGATGTTTGGGAAGCGGGGTTGGCCCCACAGAATGTAAAGGATGTCGTAAGCAGCGCATCCGAGAAATCGGTTGACGCGCTACCCAAAGCCAGCGCAGATGTGCTGCTGCTGGGCGGTGAGATCGCCCAAGCGGAAGGGGCTGACTTTTCGGAGACGCTCACTAATAAATTGCCTGATATTCCTCTTTGGGTTACCCCAAGCGGCGTGCTGCCTTATGTCCTGGGCGCTCAAGATATCGCCAGGGCGCAGGCCGAGGTGATCGTAAATGGCATCCAGGAATCGGGTGCCAAAACGGTCATCGCCGATGGACCTGAAACCGCCTGGGGATTGACGAAAGTATTTCCCACGCTAGGTGTTGACCTGCCCAATGGCGTGCAAGTGCAATTGCTATCGGACTATCTTGAGAAGAATGTGGAGGTCAAGAGTAAAGGTACTGTCAAAACGATGGTGCATGACAGCCGTCCGGCTTGTCTGATTGCCGATGAACTGCCCAATCACCTGGCCGTGATGCCTGGCTATCTTGAAGATGAAGCTGTGTTTGGCAAGGGTCTGGTTTTCGACGCTCCCCGGCAGATCGTTGATGCCCTGGGTGGGGAAAGGGTGTATGGTGCCTGGACGCGTTGTCTGGCGAAAACTTGCGGCGCGGATGACGGGTTATGGCTGACTTATCCTGACCTGGCCAAGGGCTTAGCCTGGCAGCGGTTGGCTTATGCCAAAGAGCTGGGGGCCGAGAAGATCGTCGCCGATTCGCCATTGTGCGCGGCATATTTGTCTGCTCAGGCTGGTGAAGATGATCCCGCAGTTTATTGGCTGCCAGAATTGGTTTTGGCATAGGAGTCTTTTGTGAAGGCTTTGAGAATTCTTGGTCCCGGACAAATGGCCTGGCAAGATTGGCCCGAACCTCAATAAATTCAGAGCATCTAAGCAGTCTTGACTATTGGAGAAGTAGATGGCTGAAACAAGAAGCAAAAAGATAACCGATCGCAGTGGCCGGTCGTATACGTTGACATATGAAGAGATCAAGCATTGGGAGTACCAGAGCGAGTCTACCCGCCGGGTTTTACTAGACACTTTGCATCGCTACGGGCGCGGTCACTCTGGCCCTTCATTATCGTTGATAGAAATATTAACCACGCTGTACCATAAGGAATTACGTTTAGATCCATTGTTCCCTAAGTGGGAAGATCGTGATCGCTTCATCCTCTCGAAGGGGCACGGCGCTTTGGGGTTTTATTGTTCCCTGGCGCAGCGCGGACTGATTCCCATGGAAGAGTTGGCCACCTTTGAATCCCTGGGCAGCCGCTTGCAAGGGCATGTCGATTCGATCTGGCTGCCCTGGGTGGAACTGACTACCGGCTCGCTGGGGCAGGGTTTGTCGGTTGGCTTGGGTGTAGCCCTGGGGGCTAAGAAGCTGGAGAAAGATATTCGAGCTTATGTCGTCATCGGCGATGGCGAATCCGAGGAAGGTAATATCTGGGAAGCTGCCATGGCGGCCGCGAAATTCGAGGCCGATAATTTATGCTGCATTGTGGATTTCAACGCTCTTCAGGGTGGTGTCACCTTGGAAGTGATGCCCAGTTTGGAGCCATTTGCCGATAAATGGAAGGCCTTTGGCTGGCACGTCATCGACATCCCCGGCCATGATATCGAGGCCCTGTTGTGCGCATATCATGAAGCCCGTCAGTCAAAAGGCAAACCGACGGTGATTATCGCCCGTACCGTCAAGGGCAAGGGGGTCTCTTATATGGAAAACAAAGTCGAATGGCATGGCGGCACGGTTTCCAAGCCATTATATGAGCAGGCCATCGCAGAGATCGATAGTCGCCTGAGTGCATTGCGCGATTACGCGGTCTGGAATTGAGGAGACTGGTAGTGGATTGGGAATATTCATCCTTACGGGAAGCATTGGGTAAGACGTTGCTAGAGTTGGGCGGCGAAGTGGACAAAATGTTGGTGATCAACGCCGACCTGCGAAACTCTGTCAAGACGGTCTATTTCATGAACGCCTACCCGGAGCGCACCATAGAAGTGGGCATTGCCGAGCAGAATATGGTCGGCGTGGCAACGGGGCTTTCGATGATGGGGTTCATCCCCTTTTGCGTGACCTTCGCCCGTTTCGCCAGCAAACGTGCTGCCGACCAGATTTCGATGTGCGTGGATTATTGTCAGAATAATGTGCGTATCATCGGGGCTTATGCCGGCATCTTCACTGGCATGCAGGGCGTCAGCCAGCAGATGATCGATGATACCGCCGCAATGCGGGCAATGCCCAATATGACCGTCATCGATACGGCCGATGCCATCGAGACGCGCGCCGTGCTGCGCTATGCCGTTGAGCACGTCGGCCCGCTCTATATCCGTGTTGGCCGGGACGAATGGCCTGTGGTCTTTGATGAGAACTATAAATTCGAGTTGGGAAAGGGGCAGTGGGTGCGCGAGGGAGGCGATGTTGTACTGATGAACTCCGGCGTGCTCTTACCTTATGCCGTTGAAGCTGCAGAAAATCTAAAGGCGGAGGGCATCGACGCAGGCGTGATAAATATGCCGACTGTCAAACCCATCGATGTAGAAATGATCAATGAAGTTTGCCGGAATGTGGGCGCTATCGTGACCCTTGAAAATCACAACGTCCAGGGCGGCTTTGGCAGTGCCGTGGCTGAAGTCGCGGCCCAAAATTACCCCACACCGATGGAATATATTGGTATTCGGAATGAATACAGCGAGTCAGCTCCAAATGATGAGTTGGCAGAAAAACATAAATTGACTGCACCGCATGTTGCTGAAGCAGCCAGGAAAGTACTTCAAAGGAAAATTGGGTTTCCAAGGTAGAGAGCCTGGGTGCCTACGGATGAGCACCGATGGAAAGGGAGATACCACTAAACTAGGTCAAGTGGTATCTCCCGGGGGCAGTAGGAGCCATCCAGAGCCGATTGTAATAATCGGAATTCAGGCCGACCTACCCCAAGATTATAAACCATTCAAGAGTTCTTGGAGAGATAATGACGGAAATTAGTATGACCAGGCAATCTTCAAAACTGAGCATGACCACAGCAGGTGTGCTGAAACGTATCCGCCGGATTGTCGCATATCTGATGGTGATCATTGTGGTCGGATCGATGGCTTTCCCTCTGATATGGATGGTGCTTTCATCGTTCAAGCCAGAACGTGAACTCTTGGGATATCCGCCAACATTTATTCCAAACGAATGGAGCCTGGCCGCTTATCAGGCATTATTCAAAACAGATTTCAAAATATGGTTCCAAAATAGCTTGTTGGTTTCTGTTGTAGCGACGTTTACGGCAGTGCTTATCTCTGCGTTTGGAGCCTATGTATTATCGCGGGCACGTTATCGCTTCGTAGATTGGTTTTCCAGAATTGTTCTTTTTACCTATCTCTTACCCACCATTCTTTTGATCATTCCAATATTCAGGATCGTTATCACGCTCAATCTGGCCAATTCCTTGGGTGGGTTGATCGTTGTTTACAATTCCATTTTGCTCCCCTATGGTTTGTGGACGTTACGCTCCTATTTTGCGGGCGTCCCTCATGAAATTGAAGAATCAGCCTTAATTGATGGAGCCACGCGTTTTCAAGCTTTCTATAAGGTTGTTCTTCCTCAAGCGCTTCCAGGTTTGATTGCTACGGCACTCTTTGCTTTCAATGTTTGTTGGAATGAGTATCTCTTCGCTGTCATCCTGATAGGCAGCGGAAAGAAGTGGACATTAAATCCAGGTATTCAATCATTAGTGGGAGCATTATCGGATCAGTCTATGACGGTTGTCATGGCTGCATCAACATTGGCTACTGTTCCAGTTATCCTGCTCTTTTCGATTCTACAGAGATATTGGGTAGCTGGTTGGGGCAGTGGAGCTGTAAAAGGCTAATGAAAACTTCATTTTTGAGTTTTCCCTCTTGAAAGGAGGTGTAGAGTATCCAGAGTCGATTGGTTAGTCCTGACGAGTTTTGAACACAATTCTAATGATAAGGAGTAGAAAATGAATTTCCGAAAAAAATTCTCAATGGTTGCAATTTTGCTTGTGCTGTCGATGGCACTTTCCGCGTTTGCACCTATGGCTGAAGATCCCGATGGGCCAATCGTCATCCCATTCATTACACAGGAAACCGATGCCGCATCAATTGCCGTCTATCAGACCATCATCAAGCAATACCAGACTGACAATCCTGGAATAGTGATCGACCTGGTCGTCACCAGTGACCCTGACACGATGGGCGAGCGCATGATCGCAGCTGCTGCTGTCGGTGCTGATATGGGCATTGTCTCCATCAATGCAGCCCAATTCCAGGAGTTCTACGATGCTGGTCTCCTTTTAGCCCTCGATCCTGTAATCGAAAGTATTGGTGAAGAAAATTTCATTCCTGGATCGCTGGTTTATGGCAGTGATGAAAGTGTATATATGATGGGCTACAACGGTGGCGCATACGGCGTTCTGTGGGTCAACACCGAGATGCTTGATGCAGCCGGATTAGCTCTCCCCTCCTCCTATGAAGAAATTCTGGCCGCGGCTGAAGCCATGACCGTAGATACCGATGGCGATGGTGAAATCGATCAATATGGTATCGCCCTGCCCGCTCAGGCGCATGCCATGACCGGCTATGTGCTCATGGATATGATGTACGAAAATTGTGCCGGTTTCTTCAACGGCCAGGGTGAGGTGATCTTCGACCATCCCAATACTTTGGAAGCTATTCAACGCTATTCAGATTTGCTGCAATTCGCTCCTGAGGCTGCCAGTGCATGGGCCTGGGGCGATGTGATCAATGCCGTGATCGGTGAGCAGGCTGCCATGGGCTGGTACTATGGACGCCTTGGTGTGAATGCCTTCAATGCAGATCCAGCGATACGCGACAAGTTAACCCCGATCCATTTCTATGCTGGCCCGAATTATTCGAGCTTCCAGGGATGGGATTATTTCGAGGTATACAGCGGTGTGAAGCATCCTGCCGAAACCCTAGATTTCTTGACGTACTTGATGCAGGGTCAACCCATGGTTGATTTCTTGCTGACTGTCCCCGGTCACCTGGCTGCGGCAACCTACGGTTTGGATGATGCCATTCTGGCTTCTGAGAACGAATATGTCCAGCGCTACCCGGATGACGTTCTCTTCCTGTTCGGCGAAATGGGTTACGGAGCGAATGCATCCGTCCAGATGGGTGCCATGGATCCGTCTTCCTGTGAGATGGATTTCAGTCTGAATACGATGCCTTGGAGTTCTGCCGTGTTTGGCGCAGACAACATCCCAGGTGCCGTAATCCATCAGGTCTTCATGGGCGAAATGACTCCTGAAGAAGCCTGGAAATGGGGCGCAGAACAGTTGAAAGCTGTCTCCGATGAATGGAAAGCCGACAATCCGGATTGGGTTCCCCCCGAAGGATAAGTCAAGGCTTCACGAGAGTTGAGGGAGATCAAATCTTGATCTCCCTCATCCTATTATCGCTATTGTAGTGAGGAGATAACTACTCAGTACTTCAGAGTATTCTCATCAAAACTGATTTGCTTCTTGAGGAGTTTGAATGAAGCTAACCCGCAAACAACAAGATTTACTATTTGTTGTCCTGATGATTTCCCCGGCTGTAATCACCCTTGTGGCCCTGAATGTTTATCCCTTATATGCTGCCCTGGAGAGTAGCTTCTATAAAATCCATCCGGTTACACGTGAAATGAGCTGGAAAGGCCTAGCAAATTTTCAGAAATATATTGTCAACCTTGATTTCTGGAAGGCAGTCTGGCGCTCTGCATTGTGGACGGTTGGTGGCGTATCTTTGCAAATAATCGCCGGAATTGCCATTTCTCTTTTATTGCATACCGAATTTAAAGGAAGATCAATTGCGCGTGCAGTTGTCTTATGGCCTTATGTTGTCCCAACTGTGGTTGCAGCGGTTCAGTGGCGCTCGATGCTAAACCCGTTGACTGGCATTATAAATTATATTTTCCATGATCAACTTGAGATTCTTCCGGATATCAACTGGTTAGGCGATTCGGATTATGCGATGTGGGCCGTTATTGGCATGGGAGCTTGGAAACTGGTACCCTTTATGATCATCATGTTCCTGGCGCGTTTGCAAACCACTTCTCCGGAGCTTTATGATGCTGCCAAGATCGATGGTGCTAATCCCTGGCAAGAATTCTGGCATATCACAATCCCTTGGCTGCGTCCGACGATCCTTGTGGCAGCATTGCTGCGCACGATGTGGCTTTTTAAAGACTTCGACATGATCTACCTGATGACCCAAGGCGGTCCATTAGCTTCCACCCGAACACTCCCGTTGCTGATCTTCTTTGCTGCCTTTGATAAGCGCAAGATGGGTGAAGCGGCTGCTATTAGCATAATGATGTTGGTGCTAATCTTGCCGCTGGCTTTTTTCATCATGCGCTATTACAAAAAATCGGAAGATCAGATTACACTTTAGTTGAAGAGATGACGATCATCGACACCCACTGCCATTTTGGGACATCTATCCTTTCTGATTTGAATATTACCAGAGAAGATTTGGTGAATTCCATGAACGAATTTGGGGTTCATCTTGCTTTGGTGATGCCTCATGCTGTTAGTGATGATCCTGTTTTCGAACATGACCGAGTTGCCGACCTGTGTAGCCAATATCCAAAACGCTTTCGCGGCATTGTCAATCTGACTCCCTTGTGGGGTGAAGACAAGTATTATGTAGAAGCTCAACGTTGCGTAAAAGAACTGGGCTTTGTGGCGATAAAGCTAAACCCCATGCAGCACCTGGCATCGCCAATCATGAAGAATGCCCACAAGGTTTTTTCAACTGCGTCCGCCTTGGGTGTGCCGGTGATCGTTCATACCGGCCTGGGGGTACCCTGGGCTTTGCCGAGTTTGTGCATCCCGCCAGCAAGGCAGTTTTCAGACACCCCAATTATTCTTGCTCACGCAGGTTACGGAGTCTACACAGCGGAGGCCTATGTGGCTGCCAGCGTCTGTGAGAATATTTATCTGGAGCCCTCCTGGTGTACAGTAGAAGACCTGAAAATGTTGACCAACAAAGTGGGCGCGCAGCGCATCATGTTGGGCTCCGATGTGCCTGCTAATCTGCCAGTGGAACTGGCAAAATATCGCGCCGCTAATCTATCTGATACCGAACTAGAAAATTGTTTCTGGAAGACCGCAAACCGGATGTTTCAACTCAATTGGTAGCAGTAGTCCAAAATATCCGCTAAGAAGAAAAATAATTGTAGGAGCAAATAATGATCGATCTATCTGGAAAAGTGGCTTTAGTTACGGGTTCCTCGCGTGGCGTGGGATCTGGCATTGCCCCGGTGTTAGCAGCTTGTGGCGCAGATATTGCCATCAATTATCGCTCTGCCGGAGAAAAGGCGGAGCAGGTTGCTATACAAGCCAGGGAAGCCGGAGTGCGTGCAGTTACCATTCAAGCGGATGTAACCGAACCGACTGAGGTAGAGCGGCTGGTTCAAGAGGTTGAGGGCAAACTCGGTCCCGTCGATATCCTGGTCAATAATGCCGGCTTCAATTGGCTGAAACCAATCTTGGAGATCTCTGTTGAGGATTGGGATCGCACATTGAATTTGAATTTGCGTTCCCATTTCTTATCATCGAAGGCAGTCTTGCCGAGGATGATGGAGCGCGGCTGGGGGCGCATCATAGGGATATCATCCATCTCTGGGCAGCGTGGGGGCCTCTCTGGCGATGTGGACTATTCCGCTGCCAAAGCGGGTATCCTGGGATTAACACGCTGCCTGGCACGACATGTGGCCGAGCATGGCATCACGGTAAATGCTGTGGCTTTGGGATATATCTGGACCGATGGTTTGGTTGCTGTGCCCGAGGAGAAGCGTAATCGCCTCACCAGCCAGATTCCGCTTGGCAGATTTGGTTCTGTTGATGAATGTGGTGAGGTTGTGGCTTTCTTGGCCTCGGATGCCGCGGCTTATATCACAGGAGAAGTCATGACTGTTAATGGTGGCGTGCACATTGCTTGAGCAAAAAAACTCGAAGGAACAACTCAATCTCAAGGAGAATAGCCCGAAAAATAGGTGTGCAGGGGGCGCAGCGCACCCCATGCACACCTATTTTTTGGAAATTTTCTCTCGAAGTAATATACTTTTCTATGAAAGCATATATGACCAAAACTAAAAAACTCAGAGTCGGCTTTATCGGCTGCGGCAGACATGCTACCAAGGTGCTCTACCCCAGCCTGCGTTATTCTCATATCAACCTGGTCGCCGTGTGCGATCTGGATGAGCGTCTGGCGAAACGCAACGCCCAATGGTTTGGGGCGGAAAACTATTACACAGACTACCAGCGCATGCTCAGTGAATCTCAGTTAGATGCAGTGATCATCGTCACGGGGCCTGCCAGTCATGCCAGTTTGGCAGGAGAAGTTTTGTCTCGGGATATCCCAGTATTCATAGAGAAACCCCCGGCATATACTTTGGCAGAAGCTGAGGATCTTTTGGAACTGAGTATGAGGAAGGGAATTCCCGTCACGGTCGGGATGATGAAGCGCTGGGCTCCGGCATACCAGCGAGTGAAAGCAATTATCGCAGAAAATGAATTCGGGGCAATTAGCCACATTCAGGCCACGTTCAGGGTGGGCAATAAGCTCTGCTCAGGGTATGCGCTGCTGTTAGATGCCGGTATCCACATCCTCGATCTGGTTGACTTTCTTGGTGGCGGTATTGATTCAATCCAATGTGAAAAATACCAGGGAGAAATAGGCATTGCCTATGCCCTCACATTGCGATTTTCAGGTGGCGCGATTGGAAATGTTCATATATCCGACCAAGGTTCCTGGTCTTATGCCAATGAGTCTGTTGAAATAACCGGCTGTGGTGCTTTTGTGCGCGCTGAGAACCTGACTTCCGTGAGCTATACTAGAAAAGACGGCACAATATCCGTTTATGATCTAGGTTTCTCGATCCCACAAAATCAAAATAATAGCCTGTTCATCCAAGGATACGCACACCAATTTCAGGCCTGGTCACAGGCTTTACTCAGTGGCAACGAGCCTGAATCGACCCTGGAGGATAGTTGTCGTGCGATTGGCCTGATTAAGACCCTTGAACCTGATCAAGAATATTCGAAGAAGCCACAGCATTTCCCACATTGGCAGGCTGAAGAAGCCTGGCTAAATGTTGAAGATTGAAAGGGTGATAAATGCCTGATACACATGCCAGTGTCGTAGTCAGCGGAGTGATTGTTAGCCCCGAGATCAGTCTGCACTGGGAAAAACTCAAGCAGCAAACAGATTTGACCATCCTGGAAGAGAATACTTCTCAGGCTCTGCATCAGGCGTTGCGAGATGCTGAAGTTTTAATCATCCGCCCAATCATGCCGGTATCCAGGAAGATGATCGAAGCGGCTGATAACTTGCGGGGGATCGTTGTCTGGGGAGTGGGATATAACACTATCGATGTTCCAGCGGCAACAGAAAGCGGTCTGCCGGTGGTCACGCTGCCTGTCTTTCTGGCATCAATAGCCGAGGCGGTAGTTTATTACCTCTTTTCGATTACCAAAAAGTATCAGCACCTCAATAATTTGGCCCGAACGGGACAGCGGCCTACATTGCATGATCGCAGCGATGCGCTCGAAGGCAAAGTGTTGGGCTGCATTGGCCTGGGGCGTATCGGCAGCCGGGTAGCTCGCATTGCTCAGGCTCTTGATATGCAAGTTATTGTATTTGACCCCTTTCTAGACTCAGCACAGGTCGCTGGACGTGATCTGTCTCTAGTTTCACTCGATGAGCTGCTGAAACGATCCCATTTTGTCTCATTGCATGCACCCCTGACTGCTGAAAACCAGCATCTGATCGACGCCGTTGCCCTGGAAAAAATGCGGTCGGATGCCTACCTCATCAATCTGGCACGGGGGGGCTTGGTGGACGAAGCTGCGTTATTCCGCGCCCTGACCGATGGCCAGATTGCCGGCGCTGCCCTGGACACTTTTGAAATTGAGCCAGTTTCTCCTGATAATCCACTCTTAACCCTGGATAATGTCTGGGCGACGCCGCATTATCTGGGAGCAACCTGGGAAGGCCTTGCTCAATTGGCTTCAGCAGCCCAAGATGTCACTCTAAAGCTGCTAAAGGGTCAATATCCAGGATATAACATCGTCAACCCAGAAGTGTATCAAGAATAAATTCAACCACTCAGGACATCGAGCGTGAATTTCCGAACAAACAGATGTGCACGGGCTGTGTAGTTGCCTCTTGCACATCTACACAGGAGCAGAACTATGATTATCGACTGCGAACTTTACTTACTCGATTTTCCAGTTGCCGGACGGATTTACACAATTCCTGACTTTGAGAATATGTTGGATGAAGCCAATATTGATAAAGCTGTGCTTATGCCTCCCATTACGCTAAAACCTGATAATCAATGGATGGTTGAGCAAATCAAAGACAACCCACGCTTTATCCCCTGCGCCATGCATAATCCTCACTTTGGCGCTGAAGCCGTCTCCGATCTTGAAATTGGAGTGCGTGAGCGGGGTATCAAAGGCTTGAAACTTAACCCGACCAAACATGGCTTTCATGCCGCCTCTAAGCTTGTCTATCCGCTAATGGAAAAATGCGCTGAGTTAGATATTCCTGTTTCGATTCATTCTGAAGGAGGTTACGCTCACCCCCTGGTTATTGCTGCGTTAGCTAGGGCATTTCCGGATGTACCAATCATCATGGACCACATGGGGTACCGTTACTGGGTTGCTGATGCTATCGAAGCGGCGCGGCAAGCGCACAATATCTATCTGGCAACAACCGCGGTCATGGAACCCCATTTCATCAAGCTGGCTATTGACGATATTGGCGTGGACCGGATCGTTTTCGGCTCAAATGGCCCCATCACAGTTCCAAGAATACAAGTAGACGTGATCAAATTCCTGGATCTTTCTCCAGAAGATGAAAACAAAATCATGGGTGGGACGCTAGAGAAATTATATAAAATTGATCAACAAGAATCATATTAAGTGGACTGTGGAAATACGTTTAGAGACCGCGAATGTAGCTCAGGAAAGTGCCGGGATTATCAGCTTCGCTTCCCTACCAAAAGCAGTTCGCGGTCCTCTTTACGAGTTTGAAAAAATCCAAGCTAATCATACATCATGACTAATTGGTTGGCATGCTGACCATGGACAACATTGCCTTGGAAGTTGGCAGCTATGGAGGTATAGGGCGTGCGGAGCACGCCCTATACCTCCATAGCTGGAATTCACCACAGGAAATCCCAGACTCCCAAGGCGCATAGTATCTTTGTAAACTGGGAAGGGGATTTAATATAGGCGTTTCAGGAAACGCCGTGAAACTACCCAGATTTAGGGGAGCCCCCGAAAATTCTTATAGACCCATAATCAAATGTTCACCAAATGATTTATTAATCATGTAAAATTGATTGGATAGAATTGAGCGCAGCCCAATTTCCAACATCTATTGCTAGCTATCTTGAAGCTCAGATCTCCGTCAACTTGTCAGACGGGGAAATCTAATGAGTTTTTACAAAGTGAGAATTATTCGATGAATGCAGATAACTTTCCCAAACCCTGGCACACATTGTCCAAAGAGACTGTCCTCGACCAACTGAAGGTTGATGCCGATCAAGGCCTTACTTATTCTGAGATTGAGTCACGCTTGTTAGAGTTTGGCCCTAATGAATTGATTGAGCATGGAGTCATAAACCCATGGCGCATACTGTTCGATCAGTTTAAAGAGACCATGGTGTTGGTTCTGATCATTGCGGCGGTGATCTCAGCTCTGCTGAGTGACTGGAAGGATGCGATCGCCATTTTAGCGATAGTGATCCTGAATGCGATTTTGGGATTCGTCCAAGAATACCGAGCTGAGCAGGCTATGCAAGCTCTCAAGCAAATGGCTGCGCCAATTGTCCGAGTCCGTCGCGACGGGCAGGTAATGGAAATCGAAGCCCATGAACTTGTCCCGGGAGACGTGATCCTGTTGGAGGCTGGAAGTGCTGTCCCCGCGGATGCACGTCTGATTGAAACTGCCAGCCTGCGAGTAACAGAGGCTTCCCTAACAGGCGAATCACATGCAATCGATAAATCCATCGAAACCTTAGAAGGTGATGATATGCCCTTAGGCGATCGCATCAATTTGGTTTACATGGGTACCGCCGTCAACTATGGGCGTGCTGTAGCCGTTGTGGTCGAGACCGGGATGCGCACACAGTTGGGCCGGATCGCTGAATTGATTCAATCGGTGGAAGGTGAGCAGACCCCTTTGCAAAAGCGAATGGCCCAATTGGGCCGCTCCTTAGCATTTGCTTCCTTGGGGATTGTTGGGATCGTTTTTGTTTTGGGGCTATTGCGAGGCGAAAACATCAGTGAAATGTTCATTACCTCCATTGCCATGGCCGTGGCTGCCATCCCGGAGGGGTTGCCAGCTGTTGTAACGATTTCTCTGGCCTTAGGCGCGCAAAGGATGTTGCGCCGTCAGGCTTTGATCCGCAAACTGCCTGCGGTCGAAACTCTCGGATCTGTCACCACGATATGCTCTGATAAAACAGGCACCCTGACTGAAAACCGTATGACCGTAACCGTTCTGGATGTTATGGGTGAAAGCCAACAGGTCGAAGCCATGTTCGAAAAAGGTTTACCGGTCTTGGATGCCGAATTTCGCCGTCAAGAAAAACCGCCCGTGCGCAGCCTGGGATTACTGCTCAAAGCCGCCGCCCTGGTCAACGATGCCGCTTTACAAGAAGCCTTCAGCGAAGATGATTGCTGCAAAGCCGTCGGAGATCCTACGGAAGGCGCCCTCTTGATCGCGGCTGCCAAAGCAGGTTTGTGGAAGGACGACCTTGACCAACGCTGGCCACGGGTTGCTGAAGCGCCATTCACTTCTGAACGAAAGCGCATGACAACTGTTCACCATGTTAACGTCCCCGTTGACGATCCCAGTGATGCTCCCTGGCGCAACAGCCCTTATGTCGCTTTTTGCAAAGGCGCAGTTGATGAAATGCTGGCGATTACTAGCCATGTATGGTCGGGAGATGAAGCTGTACCACTGAATGATGAATTCCGGGAACGAATTATAACTGCTAACAACGAACTGGCTGATGATGGCCAACGTGTATTGGGGGTGTCTTTCCGCCCGTTGGATGAGGTCCCAGAAAAGCCTGATGAGAAGATATTGGAAACTGAAATGACGTTCATCGGCCTGGCAGCCATGATCGATCCCCCACGTCCCGAGGTCGAGAGCGCAGTTGACACCAGTCAAAGAGCGGGGATCCGCCCCGTGATGATCACCGGTGACCACCCCCTCACAGCTCTGCGGATCGCAAAAGATCTGGGGATTGCCAAAGCCGATGCGGTTGCAGAAAGCGAGATACTTTCGGGCCAACAGCTGGCCAAAATGTCTTCAGATGACTTAGAGGCAGTTGTCGAAGATGTCTCCGTATATGCCCGAGTTTCACCAGAACATAAACTCAAAATCGTCGGAGCCCTGCAAAAGCGCGGCCACATTGTAGCCATGACGGGGGATGGGGTCAACGATGCGCCTGCTCTGAGGAAAAGCGATATCGGGGTAGCCATGGGAATTACCGGCACTGATGTCTCCAAAGAAGCGGCTGACATGGTGTTATTAGATGATAATTTTGCAACGATTGTCCGGGCTGTATCGGAAGGCCGCACCATCTATGACAATATTCGCAAGTTCATCCGCTATACCATGACGAGCAATGTCGGTGAGATCATCGTAATGCTGCTGGCACCCTTCTTTGGTATGCCGTTGCCCTTAACAGCGATCCAAATTTTGTGGATTAATCTGGTCACAGATGGCTTGCCAGGTTTGGCATTGGGAATAGAACCTCCCGAACGAAACACGATGAATCGGCCACCTCATCCCCCAGATGAGAGTATTTTCGCCCGCGGTTTAGGTTTCGATATCATATGGGTGGGGCCGTTTATGGGGTTTGTATCACTTTGCGTTGGGCTGTGGGGTTACCTGACTGGTAACCCATATTGGACGACCATGGTCTTCACAACACTAACCCTCTCACAAATGGGAAACGCTCTGGCTATCCGCTCCGATCGAGATTCGCTCTTCAGCATTGGACTGCTTTCCAACAAACCGATGTTGGGGGCCGTGCTGCTAACCCTGATTTTACAGATGTTCATCACCTATTGGGGTCCAGCCCAAAACCTGTTTGGCACGAAGCCCTTACCGCTGCCGGAACTGCTCATCAGCTTGGTTGCCAGCACTCTGGTCTTCTGGGCAGTTGAGTTAGAAAAATTGATCAAACGCCGAAAACAGTAGTTATTGAATTTAAGATTGATCTTGAAACTATCGGTGAAAGAAAAAAGGAGTGTGAGTGGAGCTCACAATCCTTTTTCCTTTGGGTTTATGAATAAATCAGGCATCAACTGATTTCGGCTTCTTGGATCGTTTTTTCTCGATTGGTTTGGCACCATTATCAGAGAATTCAGCAGCTTCTGTTGCTGCCCCTTCGGAGACGAGCTCTTCGATGGATTCGTCTTCGCCTTCGCGCACATCCACGCCGGTGACTTCCTGGATGATCTGGATGATCTCTTTGCCGGAGAGGTCGTCGTGCTCCAGCAAGGCGTGGGCAACCGCCTCGACTTCGACCCAATGCTCGCTGAGCAAGTTCTCGGTTTTCTCTTCAGCCTGTTTCCAGAATCTCGTGAACTTGGATTCGTGATCGCTGACCTTCCACTGCATGGTGGTGGGATCTTGCACGGGGGGACCAAAGAAACCTTGACCGGCCAAGGCTTGCAGCATATTGCGCACATTCTGGAAATCACCACCGGTACCAGACCAGGGCTCTCCGCTCCAGAGTTTGGTAGCTACATCACCGCATAAACTTACCATGATGCGGCGCACAAACCAGTTCAAAGGCGTGGCATAGATTTCATAATTGGAGGCGGGCAGGACATATCCCAAGGCATCTGAGCGCCGGATGATGGTAGCACGCACGATGCGCTGCTCGGGCATCAGGTAATAGATACCCACAGCGTGACCGGCCTCGTGGTAGGCAACCTGTTCTCGCTGATCCTCCTGCATATCCTCGATGGGATTTTCGAGTCCCATCATTTGTTCTTGGAAAGCTAGGTCGATATCGCGCTGGCAGACTTGGAGGCGGCCGTCAAAGATGGCCATACGTACGGCATCTTTGGTGATCGCCGACATGATCTGTGCTGGGGTGTAGCCCGTTGTGTCGGCAACGATGGCGGCGGTATCGATGCTGTCGTCGTGGTGGATTTTGCTCAAGTAGTACTCGATAATTGCCTGGCGACCGGTGCGGTCGGGTGGGGCAACCTGGATTTTGCGGTCGAAGCGGCCGGGACGGGTCAGCGCGGGATCGAGCACGTCAGGACGGTTGGTAGATCCCATAAAGAGCACGTGCCAATCTCGTTCGGGAATCGGTCGCGTAAGCCACATCAGGATCTTATTGCGAATGCGTTCTGAACGCGTGGGGTCTTCGACGCCGTCCATTTCGTATAGTAAACGCGTCAGGGCACCCGTCCCTCCTCCCATCATTCCGCCGGCTCCCCCTGCGCCCATGGTGTGCCGTCCGCCCCCCATAACGCTGCCGCGTGAGGCGCCCACGGCATCGATCTCATCGATAAAGGCAATACAAGCGCCCCACTCACGGGCCAGTTTGCGGGCTTTATTAATAAAGGAGATCATTTTGAGTACATCCACCCCCCAGAACATCGCCCTGAAACCCGAGCCCTCAATGGAGATGAAGGCAATGCCCGATTCACCAGCCATGCATTTCGCCAGCATGGTTTTCCCTGTGCCGGGAGGGCCATAAAGCAGCAATCCATTGATATATTGACCGCCCATCTCACGAAACTTGGCTCGGTCAGATAGCAGGGAGATCCACTGCTTGACCAGTTTGAGTAATTGGGGTTGGCCTTTGTAATCGTCGAAGGTCAAGGATTTGGGGTCTTCGGGTGTGATGACCTCAACCTTCGAGCGAGCCATGAACCAGAAGATGGCTATGAACTGAATGAGCACCAGAGCCACCATCGAGAGCATGCGCGCCGCGCCACTAAGGGCAACGAGAACGAGGTTCAGAAACTCAGGGCTGACAAGGGAGCCAATGATGATGAACGCAAGTAAGAACCAATACCAGGTTCGTCGGGCGAAACGCAAGGCCCGTTGTTCAGGCCGGTTGCGTTTTTCAATGATCGTCTCGCTATCTCTTTCCTCATTTACCGTGGGATCGATGAATTCTGTGGTCATGCTCTTTTCTCCTTAGCTTAGGGTATACCAACATTGTTATTTTGACAAGAAATATCTGATTAATTCTAAATGAGTAATTTTCTACACATATTATCCAAATTACCTACTTTGTGCACCAAGGGTTCACTCTACATTATGGGTAATATATGCCAATAATTTCGGTTTCAGCCAAAGCTTTACCTCGAATTGCCTGCTTGAGAGGGATTTTCATCACGCCATCCTCTAGATCGAGGGTTGTGTCCAGCGCATAAAGCCTAAAGCGATATTGGTGGGATTTGGGAGGCGGGCAGGGGCCCATGTAGCCCAGGGCCAAGCGATTGTTTGTGCCGTGTTGACTGCCGTCGTCAAAATGCGCTGATGGTGGAACTCCCTCTGGAAGAGAGCGGGTATCAGGGGGAATGTTGAATAGCAGCCAGTGTGTGAGATTATCATCGGCGGAGAGATCCTCAACGACGAGAACGAGGCTCGCGGTACCATCAGGGGGCTCTCCCCACTCGAGGGGTGGAGAAATATCCTTGTCGTCGCAGGTATAGGTGACGGGGATTACTTCCCCATCTCCGAAAGCCGGGCTGCTTATCTGGAAAACGGATGGATCAGTGATTGATGTGGTATCAGAAGATTCTGTATCCAAAGGGATTTCGTACATGTGCCCTGCGCCGCCTTCGACATAATCTTCGTCGTAGAATGAAGCGAAAACCTGGATTTGCTCTTCGCCAGTACAATGAGCGGGTGTTATTTTTCCGACATCCATCCCGCGGAAAAGCCCGGCGATGTCACGCACAGAATCTGCGGCCATTCCCCCAAGATGGAAGCCACCCATCACCCAGGCGATATCATCATCGAAAAGGCTCTTGGTTTTTCGTACCATGCTCAAGATGCCGGGATGCGCGCAGCCGGTGATGAGCACTACCCCCTGTTCTGTCTGGATGATCAAACCTTGCTCAGGGATCGTGCTGCCAAGCTGCCCAGTTGAGTATATTCCTGGAACAATTTCGATATGTTCGCTGACAGTCACCAGGTCCGTCTTTGCCCGGATACTATTTTTGATATTTTCTGGGAAGGATTCAGGTGCATAGACAGGAGGCGTGATCCCCAAATCCAATACTTCGTCCAATCCTCCGATATGATCGAGATGTTCGTGGGAGAGCACGACGATATCGACCTCAGTCAGATCAATTCCCAAAATCTCAGCATTTCCTTTGAGAATCTCCCCGTTGTGACCTGTATCAAAAAGGATGGAATGCTCCCCGGTCTCTATCAATGCGGAGAAACCCCAATCAGAGGTCAGGCGAGTGTCGAAACTGGTGTTGTCATATAGGTAAGTGATGCGTATCGGTTGCACCCCACTCGCTTCGATAGCCTTCTCTTCCAATAGAGTTTGCAATATGGTCTCGCCAAATTCCCTTGATGTCGGTGGCCCCCCGGCGGTGATGATATTCCCATCTCTCTCGACGCGCGCTTTGGTACAGGTTGCTCCATTGGCTTCGAGAATACTGCATGTATCAGCGGGATTCACCATGGTGGCGTTTTTGCCCTCTAAGATGCCCGCTTCAACCAGAATCCTGACCCCGTTACAGATCGCGGCCACAACGATATTCTCATCCAGCGCCCTGTGAATAAGATCGTGGACTTCTTCTGATCTTGTGTAGTATAAAGGGTTGTCGAGAGAGCCAACGAAAATGATGGCATCATAATCGGCTGGGTTAGCTTCTGTGAGGATTAAACTGGGTTTCACTTTCGTCGCCCCATCCAAGCCAGTGATTTGCTCCAAACTCGGCCCGCCAACAAAAACACGATACCCCGCGGCCTCGAGCAATTTGCGAGGTGCGCCGTACTCTGTGGTTTCAAAACCGGAGCTGACAGTCATCAACACGCTGCAGGTTCGCTCATCCGAAGGTTGGCATTGAGGAATTGGTGTTGGGCTTGACTGGATTGTTCTTGTGGGTGTTGGAGAAATGGTGCTTGTTAATGTTGGGTGAGGCGTTGACGTATTTGGTGCAATTTCAGTATTGGCGGAGGGATTGGTTGTGACATTGGCACTCGTGCAGCCGGACGTCAATATTAGGATTGTTGATAACAGAATGAGAATTTTCTGCATTGCTATTCTCCCTTTTAGTTCTAAGGCAACGTCCAGCTCTCCATTTCTTCACGGAATACAACTGCATCAGGGAAGTTGGTTTCCATTAGATCATAATTTGGCTGGATAGTCGAATATTCATAGTGCATCGGGATCAGGGTATCGGCATGGAATCCTTCTGCGAGGAGTTGGTGATCTGTCTCATGAATTAGTGAGAAGTGAGGCACGAATGCTACATCGATGTTCTTTTCGGGCAAATCATAGTTTTGGAAATAGCGAATGCTGACATCGTTTGTGGAGATATCGCCGGTGTGGAAGTATCGGTGCCCTCCAACGGTAAGGATGAATCCCAGATTGAGTATGCCCCCACCATGCGAGATGTGTATGGCCTCCACGCCAATCTCGTTGACGATCCCTGCCCAGCGTCCGCCCCTATTGATATTGATTGATATGATTTGGTCGCGATATTCTTCCGCTTGAGGGATAGTGGCTGTTGCTTCGAAGGATGAGATAAAAATCGCTTCAGGGTGGTTTTCCAGGACTTGACGCACTAGTCCATTGCTGAAGTGGTCTGCGTGGTTATGTGTTGCTAAGATGAGATCAACCCCATCGAAAGGTGGTTCCCCGTTGATGATGGCATTGGTGACCTCTTCAGGGGGCGCGTATCCCGGTGGAAAACCATGAAAGAGGGAGTCGATGATGATCTTCTTTTCCCCGGCGGTGATCAGAAATCCGGCGTTGCCAACATAGGTGACACTGCTCTCGATACCGGTATCATCCATCACCCAGAATTTGACCTCTTTGGCATCGCAGGCTACTTCGGGATCACAAGCTTCGAAATGCACCATCTCAGCGCCGCGCCAATCAGAACTGGGAGGTGAAATGGATACATTGTCTTCGGCCATCTCCACCGTTAGCTGGCCCTCGCTAGCGATTGTCCAACTGATTTCTTCAACAGCATGATCTTCGTCTATGGCCGCTTTCGATAGTTTAATTTCTGGAAAAGGCTCATTTGGGAGGATAACTTGATCGACGACTTGAATGATCGGTGGGTCATTCTCGGCCACAATAGTGAAGGCAATCTCTACAGAGTCGCAGGCTCCATCAGGGTCACAGGCCTGGATTTGCAGACTTTCTGATCCAGTCCAATCCGCGTCTGGGGGTGTGACCATCAAGATACTGCCCAACAGGCGCGTTCGAAGCTCCTCGTTGCCAGAGATTTCCCAGCGGATGCGCGTTACAGGATAGTTGGCGTCGGTGACATAATCACTCAGTTTGATCTGTTCGAAGCGCTCACCATCGGAGATGGATTGATCCGTCAATCCGGCGATCACCGGGGGAACATTTTCTACAACTTCTGTTGGAGGAGCTTCTTCCTGGGATGTTTCTAGATGTGGTTGCGCGGTCAGCTCTTGTGTAAGAGTGGGTAATTGAGCTGCACTGTTACAACTCCCCATCAGATAACCGCCGAAAATGATTAGTAGTAGGCTAAACGGCTTTTTCATTTTGTGTCCTGATTTCATGGTGTGGTTGCCGGGATTATGTATTGCCAGAGGAAATCTAGAGAGTCGAAAATGTCTGGCTGACCCTGGTAGGATGCATCGGAAGTGGTCACGAAGACCAGGTCTAGCGCCGGAATGATGTAGATCATCTGCCCGCCCCCGCCCCGGGCAGAATATACATCATAATTCCACATCGAGGCTAGCCACCACCAGTACCCGTAATAGGTATCCTGACCGGAACTGGCCGTGGTGTGATAGGAAAGGGAATCTTCTACCCAGGTTTCGGGCAGAATCTGGTTTCCATGCCACTCCCCTCCATGCAGATACAGCAGCCCAAATTTGGCCAATTCGCGTGGTGTCAGATACATGTTCCAGCCCCCGGTGAAATATCCATCCTTATCCTGGTTCCACCATTCAACCGTTATGCCCAACGCATCGAAGAGATACTTGTAAGCGAATGTGCATATGTCCATCCCGCTTGCCTCGCTGATCACAGCCGACATCAGATGGGTAGCTCCCGTGTTGTACAGAAAAACATCGGGTGTCACTTGTGAAGGAGTATCAAGTATTCTTTCCAGGGATACCCGGTCTTTCTGTGATTTCCCGCCGATGATCTGCGGTTCCCAGGCGAATCCGGTGCGCATGGTCAGTAGGTCTTCCAAGTTGAGATGGGCTCTGTCGGGTTGCTTGTGATTTTTGAGAATTTCCGGTAGCAGCTCGCCTAAGGTTTGGGAAGTACTTTCCAGGTAACCTTCCCGCAAAGCGATCCCCGTTAGCGCAGATAGGATGCTCTTGGAAGCTGAAGCGATTTCGTGGCTGCTGTTTTTTGTTTGTCCATTGAAGTACTTCTCGTAGACGATGTGGTCGTTTCTGATGATCAAGATACTATAAAGGGCCGGATATTGATCCAATGTTTCCAAGCCTTGCGCCAGCAAGTCAGTATCCATGCCGCTCTCTTCGTGGGTAGAGAATTGCCAATCCGGGGCGTCATCCACTGGGTCGCGGAAGGTCAGACTGTTGGGAAGGCCGCCAAATCGACAGCGTTGATCTGTATTGGTCTCGGTTGCGGTTGGTTCAATTTGTGACAGCGAATCAACCACTGGTGGTGTCGCAGGTTGACACCCGAGAAACACAAAGGCTGCCGCCAGTAGAAACATGGATGTCCTGAGTTGGGATGGTTTCATATAGTAATCGAAGCTAGAGAAGGTTAATACATATATCGTCAGATATCGCGGATGGGTCGTTAATTGTTATTCGAAAAGCATCTTGCCAATCTCATCGCGGATCGCTCTGATGTCGGTTGTCTCCCGATTGCAAAGCACGATTATCGTGGATTTCGAAACTGGAAAACGTTCAATCATGGTGACGAACCCATCCCCGCCGCCCCCATGCCAGATGGCGCGTTGAGTGTGCTTTTTTCCCAAGAACCATCCATAGCCGTACCCCCCGATGGGAGTTTCCGTATACGATGTGAATATGCTGTCCAAAATATTTTGAGGAATGAGCGTTGTGGAATAGAGAGCCTGGTCCCAAAGATACATATCTTCGACGGTGGAGTAAAGCGCGCCCGCGGCATAGGGGATGGACATATCCACATAATCTGCATCACGCCAGGCTGTTCCATGACCAGCATATCCCTTGGCAATATCCTCCAAATTATGATCGTAGCCACTATCCATCATCTGCAACGGCTCAAAAATATTTTCTTTGATGAAAGCGTCATATGTCTGGCCAGAAACTTGTTCAATGATATAGCCCAAGATGATATATCCCGAATTGCTGTATTCCCATTGGCTACCCGGAGTGAAATCGAGTTCCAAAGGTGCGAAGCGCGCTATGGTTTCGAGCGGAGTTGTTGGGAAATCGTCAGTCTCTTCGTAATCGTCAAAATCTGTGAAGTTTGGAATTCCCGAAATATGGGTTAGCAGATGATGTAAGGTGATTTTTCCCCAGTTTACTGGGCATTCAGTAATGTAGTTGCAGATGTTGTCATCGACATTGAGCGCCCCTTGATCTTGCAAGATCATGATTCCCATGGCCGTGAATTGCTTGGTGACAGAAGCCAGCCGAAATTTGGTTTTCGATGAATTTGCAATATTATTTTCGCGGTCTGTAAAACCATAGCCTTTGCTGAGGATGACATCCCCATTCTGAGCGACCAGAATCGCCCCTGAAAAGCGGTTATTCTCAGTCAGGGAATTGACAAACACATCGATTTCAGAGGCGAGTTCGTCCTTATGCCCAATTGAAGCTTCTGGCGAGTTGGCATCGATAAATTCCTCCACTCGCTGTTCGAGGATCTCCAGCGGCAAGCTGCCATTTCCGATGACCACATTGTGGAATTCTTTGATATCAAATTTCTCACCGAGGGCATCCATGACCTGCTGGCGCAGCTCTAGGATCTTTAACATGCCGACCTTGTATCCTGTGGCCTGGGCGGGGAGCACAATGTAGCGATCGATCTCATGGTAGTACCATCCCCTTTTGGTTGGCATGGCCTGATCCATATATCCTTGGGCTTCTGCACGCGTCCAGCCCATGGCATGGATGCCGGTATCTACTACCAGGCGCACGGCGCGCAGCAGTTCATATTGCAGACGACCAAGATTTCCGTAGGGGCTATCGTCGTATAAACCCATTTCCCAGGCCAGCCGTTCGGCATAGAGCGCCCAACCCTCGACATACCCGTTGAAATGGATGAAATTGCGAAAAGCTGGCAGATCCAACTCTTGGGCCAGGGCGATCTGATAATGGTGCCCCGGGATAGTTTCGTGATACGCGATGGTTTGGGCCGAATATTTGGGTCGGTACCCGCCACCGGTGCTGACATGATACGAACCAGGCCTGGAGCCATCGGGAGTGCCAGGGACATAGTACCCACCCATCGGTCCTCCCAGAACAACCACCTCACCACGCGGGCGCAGATCGAAGAGCTCGCTCACGCGCGTGTCGGCTTCATCAATGATCCTTTCGATGCTGTGGATGTAATTCGCCTGGCTACTGGGTGAGTTGACATCGTAATATCCTGCCACATCGATGGCTAGCTGGAAGTTCTCACGTAAGCTGGCCTCTTCGGGGTATTCCAACTCGATCAGAGCCTGGCGCATTTCTTCCTGGATGCGCTCAACCTCAGCCAACCCTAGTGCGTGGATCTGCTGCGGGGTTAGGTCGGTGCTGGTTTCCTGGCGCAGCATATAGGCGTAGTACGCCTCACCATTGGGCAGCTTCCATGCCCCCGCATCGGTTGTGGACAGCGGTAACAGGTGATCCTGGTATTCGATCAGCTTGATAAAAGCTGGAATGAGCGACACCTCGATCGCGCCGCGCGCCGCTTCACGGAAGGCAGTCTTTTCTTGGTCGCTCAACCCGGGGATCCCCTCGATCTCTTCGTCAAAACGAGTGTAAACGCGCAGCGATTTGGTGTTAACTTGCATTTCGACCGAATATATTCCCAGGTAATTGAGCAGTTCACCCTTGGTGAGCGTCAGGATGAAATCCGGTGGGATGATGCCCATTTCTTCCCGAATTTGCAGTCCCTCCATCAGCTGGTTGACCTGAGTGCTGACCTTGGAGAGTCTGGCGATATAATCTTCAGCGTTCGCGCGGGTCTTGAGCGGGTGTACCTCAGTCAGCAGGTTGTCCAACTCAAAGTGATAGCTGCCGATAAAATGCGTTAAGGGGTAATTGTGGTACATGAACTCGTGGCCGTGCACCTGGTTATCCAAATACCAGGCATAGACATCGTAGGAAATCTGTTGTTCGGGGGTCAGGGAGTCCTGATCGTACGCGCGTAATCGCTCCAAAATTCCTGTTTCCAACTTCTGTGTGTCGCGCAGATACGCATCGGAGAGGTTGTTAAGTTGATCATCGCGCAGCCCGAATAATGCCGATACCCCCGCATGGGTCAGCCCCTCTGGATTGCGGAGTGAAAGCTGGTTGAAGGATTGCTCGAAGAAGGCGTCGATTGAGAGGCCTTGTAAGGAATTAAGAATCTCCACCACTGTTCTCTCGGGCGGCGTTTCTGACTCAGAGTTTAGCTTGGTCGGTGTTTCCTGAACTGGGTTCTCAGCTTTAGGGCTGGCTGTTACTGTGTGCTCTGACGAAATGGTTTCTGATGAACACCCTGAAGAAAAAGTCCCCAGCAGGATTATCCCCAGGGTAGCAATATAATTCCCTATTTTCATCGGTGCTCCTTTGGATCTCCACTAATGTGTTGATAAATTAGTTCTAGCTGATTTGGGTCTTAGGGAAACATCGTGAGACTATCCAGATTTAGGGGTGAGTGGGGTACGGAGCACCCCACTCACCCCTAAATCTGGGGGATCACCCTGGCAATCCCTAGAGAACCAAATCTTCGTATCTTAGTGGTTTACTTATTCAACAGCCCTGAAAGAAAAGTTTCAACCAATTGCATAGATTCATCGCTCTTGGCGATGGTCTGGTGGGTGCCGCCTGGGATGATATGCAGTTCAACAGATACTCCGGCATTTTCCAATACTTGGGCGAAGGCTCGAGATTGGGAGGGGAGAATAGTATTGTCATTGCCACCATGGAGCAGCAAAAAGGGTGGCTCGCTCCCATCAATGGCATTGATCGCGGAACCCGCAACCCATTTTTCCTGGTCCTTTCCAAAGAGCATGATCACGTATTCTTCATGGGCAGGAGTACTCTCAACAAAACTTTCATAATCGAAGATACCCGTAAGGGCTGCAACTCCCTGGATCCAATTGTCTTCGGGTAAGGAATGTGGGCAATCGTTCATGAATTCTGCAGGATCATCTGTGACGCCCAGTAAGGTGACCAATGTGCCCCCTTCAGAATGCCCCATTGTGAAAATATTTTCGGTATCCAGTCCATAGCCATCTTTGTTGGTGTGCAGCCATGCCAAAGCGCAAAATGTATCCGAAACCATTTCCAAATGACCAAAATCCGGTGTACCTCGGTGATTGATGGATACCGTGGCGTAACCTTTCTCGGCGAAGGTGCGCGCCCAAAAAGCGAGCTGTTCTTTGGTTCCACCGCCGGCATGGATCATTAGGATCACAGGATAGGGCGGTTCGGATAAATTGGGAAGGTAGATATCCAGCTTGTGTTTGACGCCTGAATCAGGGATATACAAAATGTTCTTGGTTACTTCAACTGGTTTGATCGTTGGGGTGATTGTGGGTGAAATCTCCGCAGTAGGGGATGGTGCCGGTGTTGTAGGTGTTGGTGGAGTAATCTCTGGCTTAGGTGTACAGCCACATAAAATAAAGACTATTGTCAGCATGATCGCTGTTGGAAAGATTGCTTTGCGCATATTTGGCATCACTCATTCAGAGAAGTAGTATTCATCGGGTTGGTTATCAGTGAAAGTATTTGTACCGATCTGCTCGACGAGTTCGGGGTCCGGTGTTTTCAGCCAGATTCCCCCACCGACATCCTCAGCAATATTATCTTTGAAATAGTTGTCAGTTAAAGATGCATTTATGGCTGCCTGCCCATACAATCCAGCGCCAGAAGTGGCTCGATTGCCCGTAAAATGATTCAGTTCGACACGCACTTGGTTATTCCCCAGGATGTGAACACCCCCTCCGAATTGGGCCTCATTCTGGGTGATCTGATTGTCCCGGATCTCGGTAGCGATCGCCCCGCTGACATCGATACCCCCACCTTCCATCCCAGCTTTATTTTGGCTGATCAAGTTATCTTCGATGATCAGCGTGGATTCAATCTCTATGAATATCCCCCCACCGAATCCGGCCTGATTATGCGTGATTTCATTTCCGATTACCGTGACCAGCACATTTGCCCCGGCGAAGAGGCCTCCGCCTCCCGCCTGGCTGAGGTTATCTGTGATGATATTGTCTAATACTGTAACTGTGGAATGATTGAAGATCATGACCCCCGCTCCGGATTGTGCTGAATTATTGGTAACAGTATTCCCTTTGATCGTCGGAGCAGCACCCCAATCGATGAGCATGCCCCCGCCTGTTTCGGCTTGATTCCCCTCGACGAAATTGCCTCCGAGGGTGGGAGCGGATCCATCCACAATGTAAAGTGCCCCTCCACCCAGAGCCCGATTGTCGCGCAAGGTGTTATTCCGGATGATAGGATAGGAGCCACTTGCTATATAAATTGCGCCTCCCCCATGGGTGACTTGGTTGTCAATGATGACATTGTTTTCGATCAACGGCCAAGATCGATTTTCGACAACAATACCGCCGCCACAATGTCTGATTGTGTCTTGGGTGTCGAAAACCCCTCTTCGGCAAGTTTGGATTTCGCCCTCTTCAGAAGCCTGTTGATATTCTGTCCCGCTTCCATTGGTGATGGTAAAACCCAGTACATGCGCTTTGATGGTTTCGCCGTTTTGAAAGGTGATTACACTCCCACTTCCGCCGCCGTCAAGGATGGTGGCATTCACGATGTCTGGATCCTCGGGATCCCAGCTGCGGAGGGTGATATTCACCCCATTGAAGTTGATGTTTTCCTGGTAGGTGCCCGGAGCAACTATTATCTCATCCCCCTCTTCGGAGGAGTCGATGGCTTCCTGAATGGTCGCGTAATCTTCAGGCACATGGATTGCGGCTGACACTGGCATTGGCATCCAGTCAATTCCTGAGTTCATGTCGAGAGATAAACCTGCATCTATAGGTTGGACATCGCTTCCATCACTCGACATCAAGTAGAGGGCATATCTCCCCTCACGGTTTGATATGAAAGCGATTCGATCTCCCCCTGGAGACCATACCGGCCACCAATCCTTTCTGTCGTTGTCGGTTAGCTGTTGGATATTCTCCCCCTTTGTGTCCATCACATAGATTTCGAAATCTCCATCTTGATCGGATACATATAGGATTTTTGAGCCATCCGGTGACCAGTTTGGACCCGCTTCAGAGACATCATTTTTTGTGATCACACGCTGGTTATGTCCATCAATATCCATCATATAGATATCATCATCGCCGTCGCGCGGGGACATGAAGATAATGTGCTCTCCATCGGGGGACCATGCTGGCCAGGCGTCGTAGACATCGTTGTCAGTGAGCACTCGTTTATCCCCCCCATCAGAATTCATGATCACGATCTCCGAATCGGCTCCTCGTTGAGATGAATATACGATATTACTTCCTGTGGGTGACCAGGCAGGTTCGTATTCCCCTATGCCTGTTGCAATCGCGTTTTGATCCGTGCCATCTGAGTTCATCACATAAATCCCCCAGGAATCACTCCGGTCTGACATGAAGACGATTTGTTCCCCATCTGGCGACCAGGATGGCCAGCTATCTTTGGAGTCATTGTCTGTAAGTTGGCGTACGTCGCCGCCGTCGGCATTCATGAGATAGATCTCGTAGTCGCCGTCATGTTTGGAAGCTATTGCCAAAACTCCGCCTCCGCTCCCGCTGAGTGGGGGAAAGGCCATTACTGTGGGAGTCGGTGAAATATCCTGTTTTTGAGTGTTTTCTGGTGGAATGATCGTAACAGTTGCTTCTGTCTCTTCGATTTTCAGATCAGTGAATTGAGTAGAGTCAGTGGGGGATTTGTCCGAAACTAGGGAACAACCATACAGGAGCGTGTTCAATAGCACGAGTAGAGCCGAACTAAATTTCCAAGCAAAGGTCAGAGAGAATTCCCGCCCGGTCGATTTGATAGGCATGTATTGAGCTCCTCCCCCCAATATTCAGGTTGCTATTTTGAACAGTGACCCAGTCAATGTGGTTTCATTATTCGTTAGATTTCTCGATTTGGGAAGAAAAGTTCTTGGATCTCGATGTTAAGCCCGGCACTTGTTTCGGGTACACCAGCGAGCGAAGTGTTCAACTGGCGGCGTAAGTTTTCACGGCCATAGTGAAGGTGTGATTTCACCGTTCCTGGCGAACACGCTAAAATGGTTGACATTTCATCGATGTTCAGCGCATTGTAATAATGCAACACTACGACGACGCGTTGCTGGATCTCTAGGTTTGCCAAGGCATTGATCAATGCCCCTGGCGATTGAATTACGTTTTTGGAATCGTTAAAAAATCCATCAGCAAGCTGGCGCTGCCAGTCCATGGTCAATGGCCAGCGCTGGCGTTGTTTGGCCCAATCGGCTGCCTTGTGCGTAGCTTCTCGAATCAACCAATGATTTACCGAATTCGACCTATCGAATGTATGGATACTACCATTTAATTCGAGAAAACATTCCTGGAGAACCTTTTCAGCTGCTGCCTGGTTACAGGTGATGGCCAGCGCAGTGCGATACACAATGGAGTTGTAACGATCGTAGAGTTCCCCCAATGCCTCCAAGTCACCAGCTCTGAGTCGCAGGATCAATAATTCATCTTGATCTAAGGTAGGCATAGCGCATCCCTGTTTGGTGAAATAAATTTGAAAAAGACTCCAGGCTAAATGATATTCTCGAGCCTATCAAATTGACACGACCCCAGGGTGTTATTTGGCACCCCTCTTAAGTATGGTATATGGAAAAAACACTTGCTAATTCGCGGAGCGGGGGAGCAAGTGTTTTTTCCAATGGATTATGTGCGAAAACGGTTTATGGCGCTTCGGGCATTGGATGCGCAGCGAAGAACTCCCAGATCAGGTCGTTTACAGTAACAGCAGGCTCGAATCCTCCACCGCCAAACGTCGTTGTGGGCCAGTTATGGCCATCCAAAGCCAAAGAATATAGAATCACATCGCTATCCTCCTCGCACCCTGGCCAGATGTCTGTTGTGATCACACCACCCTTGGATACGCTCTCGACTTCGGGCGAGCAGCCATTCCTTTCCGCCCAGGCCGCAGCCCAAACGGGAATTTCTGGCACATTGACGACCCCCTCATGGTCTGTCCCCTCGTAGGGAATGACCTCGTCTCGCAGCCCATGAAATGAGATCACCGAGATTGGCCGATCGGGGTGGCAATCTTCCCAGTAATAGTACGCGCCTCCAACAGGAGCTATCGCTGCGATTGCCTCGGAAAGGTCACACCCCAAGCGGTTTGCCATGCCACCGCCATTCGAGAAGCCTACTGCGAAAATGCGTTGGGGATCGATGCTCAGGTGGCTATTCAGATAAATAATTAAATCCTCGACAAATTGGACATCATCGACATCGGATTGAGATTCCGCCTCGGGCAGGTCTTCCCAGGTTGTGGGTGAGCCTGTTGCCTGGGGGTACGCGACAATGAACCCGTGCTGGTTGGCAAGCGGGTTGAGTTGGAAATATATCTCAGCGTCGAACGCATTGGAGCCGCGCCCGTGGAAGACCAGCACCAATGGCATCAAGGTGCCTTGTTCATAACCTGGTGGGATGTGCAGCTTGAAGGTGCGGTCGTGTTCACCCGAAGAGATCACATCGAAATAGTCACCTGAGACAGGGTATGCAGTCTCGGAAGCTTGAGCGGTTGTATCTGGTGCTTGCACTTCAGCCAGGCTGGTTTTTGGGTGGGCGACGAAGAAATCCCAGATGACCTCGGTGGCATCCATGGCCTGGGTGGTTCCGTTAATTTCGATAGCGAACTCGGATCCCGGCCATGAGTGCCCGGCATCGGCAATGGAGTAGAGCGCTACCAGAGTATCTCCGCGGCACGCCTCCCAGGATTCCAGAGTGAGTACATCGCTAAGGCGTTGGGTAGTTGGAACGATATTACAACCATCCCGTTCACCCCAGGCTTCAACCCAATCGTGAACCAGGGGGTTGTTCTGGTTACCCTCGTAAGGGATGATCGAATCCAAGAGCCCGTGGATGGCCAGCACCGAAACCGCGTATTGCGCTTCGCAATCGTAATAACCAACGTGCCCGCCAGAGACAGACGCGACAGCCGCTAAAATGTCCGAGCGTGAACAGGCTAGCCGGTTGGCAAAGGAGGCGCCATTCGAAAAGCCCGTGGCATAGATTCGGGTCGAGTCGATATTGAGTTCTTCCTGCAGGTGTGCCAATAATGCATCGAAGAAGGCCATATCGGGGTCGCCGATCTCGGTAGGGACTGCGCCCCACCAGGTGGGCGGATTGTCGATTGCTTGGGGCGCAACTACCACAAACCCAGCTTCATCGGCCTTGGCGTTCATCTGGGTCATCGCTTGTTGCTGAACGGCGGTCGCTGTGCGGCCGTGGAGGTTGAACACCAATGGTATCGCGTTCTCAGGCTGATAGCCGGGGGGAATATGTAACAGGAAGATGCGTTCTGTGCCATCAATGTCCAAAGTTTCAGAATAGTCGCCGGGTCCTGTGTATTTGCTTGGGGTTGGTGAAGGGGTAGGCTCCGCTGGGACCGCGGATGGGCTGCAGGCAGTCAAGGCTGCTATAAAAATGAGGAGGAATATTGTTGTGTATCTCATGAAATTTTCCTTAATCGAGTTATCGCCTTTTCCCGGAATCTCACAATTTCCGGGAAAATATTCGGTGGTTACTCTGATCCAACAAATCTCTTTGGATGGGATTTAAAAAAATCCCAAATGATATCAGTGGCGTACACATCAGGAGCGGGACCGTCCAGGTAGGGACCTGGCCCAAACCCTGAGCCAGGCCAGACGTGACCGCCACCTTCAATGCTGTAAAGCACCACAGTTGCATCCCCGGTGCAATCTTCCCAGGATTCCACTTTGATGGCTGCCTGGGACTGTTCGGTCTCAGGCGTCAAAGCACATTGATTGCGCTGTGCCCAGGCTGCCACCCAGGCAGGGACCGATGGAAGATAACCTCCATCTCCCAGGTATGGAATGATGTGGTCTTCGGTGCCATGGATAGCCAGCACAGCTACCGGGAATGCTGGCTCGCAGGTCTCCATTTGCGGATGGGCGCCCGCGACCACGGCGATAGCGGAGATCTTCTCTGACATCACACACGCCAGGCGATTGGCCATGGCCCCGCCATTTGAGAAGCCAGTCACGTAAATCCGGGCAGGATCGATGCTGTGCTGACTTTCCAGAGTGGCGATCAACTCTTCAAAGAATACCAGATCTTCCTGACCCTTTGGTCCTGGGGCTGGCCACCAGGTTGCTGGCTCTCCCAACGCCTGGGGAGTGACAACGATGAAGCCGTGTTGATCTGCCTGAAGGCTCATTTGGCTGATCTGATCATGCTGGGCGATGTCACTGCCGCGCCCGTGCAGATTGAGCACCAGAGGGTGGGGTACGCCAGACTGATATCCGGCAGGTATGTGGGTGACAAACTCCCGGTTGGTTCCGTTCACGCTGAGCGTTCCATAGTGATCCCCCGGCGGACGATGATATTCCTTTGGGATGGGAGTGTATGCTGGCTGCAGTGTAGCGATTTTCGAGGTGCTTTGGCATCCAAACATGCAAGAGCAAGCCCATGCAATGATGAGTAGTACTGGCAAATGAAGTTTACTTTTTATCACTATCCTTTTTACCTGATCCGCAAGTATTAATCAAATTTCTGTCATCCTGAGCCGCCCAATCCGCTTCAAGTGCGTAACTCCGTATTGTTTCACTCTTCAGAAGACCGTGGGTTTGCCTCGAAGAACTCCCAAACCACATCCGTGGCGTTGATCTGAGATTCGACATTCTCGCGGAAAACGGCCACTGAGGAGCCTGGCCAGACATGCAGACCACCAATGCGAGAGATCAACTGGACAGTGACATCCTCATCACACCCCACCCAAGTTTCGATCTTGAGCGATGGGTCTGGATGTTCGACCTGGGGTTCGGGTTGGCAGCCGTTGCGTTGAGCCCAGTACTCCACCCAAAGGTGTACCGGAGGGACTTCGTCCCCGCGGCCTTCGTAGGGGATGGTGGGATCATCCGTGCCGTGAATGACCAGCACAGAAACAGGACGCTCGATATTGCAGTTGGCGAAGTCGGTGTGACCGCCTGCTATCGGGGCGATTCCGGCAAAGGTCTCAGACATGAAGCAGCCCAGAGCATTGCTCATGGTGCCGCCGTTGGAAATTCCCGTAGCGTAGATGCGCGCCGGGTCGATATTGATCAAGGCTTGCAGATAGGCCATCAGCACCACAAAGAAATCCTTATCAGCTTGGCCGTGAAGCCCTGGCAGCGGACCATGCCAGGAAGCAGGCTCTCCCAGGGCTTGCGGGTGAACGACGATAAAGCCTTCTTGATCGGCTTTGGCGTTCATACTTGTATATTCCTGCTGGTCGAACATGGTGCCGGTATAGCCATGCAAGTTGATCATCAGAGGTGTGGGGATTTCGGGGTCGTACCCGAGGGGGATGTGGACCGTGAACCAGCGCGTATAGCCATCTACGGGGAGCATATCGACGTAGTCGCCGGGATTCTGATAGCGGGCCAATAATACAGGATCGATGGTCGGTTCGGAGATGACGATATCGGACTTGGGATGCGCTTCGAAGAATTCCCAGATCACATCAGTAGCGTAAAGGTCGGGTTCCAGGCCAGCCTCGTAGGGACCAGGTCCGTAGGCTGAGCCGGGCCATTCGTGCAGCCCGCCCTTGACGGTGTAAAAGGTCACCAGGGAGTCTCCCGCACAATTACTCCAGGTTTCTTGTAGAAAGTCTTGATTGTCCTGGTCGATGCTGGGGGACAGATCACAGCCATTTGATTCGGCCCACGCTTCCACCCAGTCATGAACAGCCGGTGTATTTCGTTGCGCGTCCCCCTCAATAGGGATCGTGCCGTCATCTGTACCATGCATCACCAGCACCGAGACCGGCTTCTCCAACAGGCAGCCCCCGGAATGGGCATTCCCGGCCGCGATGGGCGCGATAGCGGCGATCTTGTCAGACAGGATGCAGCCTAGATGGTTGGTCATCGTGCCGCCGTTGGAGATCCCGGTGATGTAGATGCGGGCGGAGTCAATGCTCATCTCCTCGCTAAGATATTCGATCATCTCCTCGAAAAAGTGATTGTCATTGGCACTGGCTGGGCCGGAGACGGGGCCCAACCAGGTGGCCGGTTCGTGCAGCGCTTGGGGGTAGACCAGCAGGAAGCCCGCCTGGTCGGACTTGGCGTTCATGTGGCTGCGGTTGGCTTGCCCGTGAGCCGACCCGCCAGCCCCATGCAGATTGAATAGCAGGGGAGTGAGTTCGCCGGGCTGGTAACCGGGCGGGACGTGCAGCAGAAAAGTGCGCTCCATCCCATATACCGTGATGACAACGGTGTAGTCACCGGGGATCTGGTATTGTTGGACAATCTCGGGAGTGGTGTTTGGTTCCATGTGGGACACTTCTGTCAGCGGTTCTTCCAAATCATCAGTTGGGCTACAACCGGAAAGGAATAAAATTGCGATGCAGAGAATGATGATCAATGATTTGTGATTCATTGTAAGTGTCCTTTCTAGTGTCAATATTGTTGGAGCAGAGGAACTCCTGTGGTATGGGATATCCGCTGGAATATGGGGGTGATGGCGTAGCCACCACCCCCATATTCCAGCGAAACAATCTTTTTAAGGTAGTGATTTTCCATCCATCGCGCAGCGGAAGCCGATGCTGTTCTCGTATTTATCCGGTAAATACCAGTTGCGGAACGGGTTGCGTGCGTGACCGCGAGCGGTGTCCCAACTGGCGCCGCGCAGCACGCGGTAGGTTTCTTTGGCGTCGGAGTTGGGATGCTCCAGCCATTCATGACCTTCATAGAGGGCATGCCAGTCCCAGTTCCACTCCCAGACGTTGCCCAGCATATCCAATGCGTCGATCCAGCTTGTGCCTGTGGGGTAATTGCCCACGGGAGATGTGTCTGCAAAGCCATCATTGCCGCTGGGGTCAGGGTGGGGCATATCGCAGTTGGCGTCACAGTAGTTGGCCAGGGTGCTATCGAACTCATTTCCCCAAGGATAGTACAGAGAATTTGGTCCACGGGCGGCGAAAGCCCATTCAGCTTCCAAGGGCAGGCGCGCGCCAGCCCAAGTGCAATATGCCACGGCCTGATACCAGGTCACGTTGATTACGGGAAACGCTGCAAATGCTGGATCATCATAATATGCGCTTCGTGTTCTGGAACTGTAATCCTTGGGAGCAGAACAGTGCCCGGCGTGCACGCAGAGGTCGTATTGGGCGTTGGTGACTTCGGTCTGGTCTAGCCAGAAGGCATCGACAGCCACTTGATGGTGTGGGTATTCATTCTCGTAGATCCTGACACCCATGGCTGCGCCATCATCATCTTCTGAGCCCATCAGGAAATCCCCCGCGGGAACGTAAACCATGACCATGTCATCAGCCCCTCGAGTTTGGGTGGCACCAATCTCAAATGTAATTTCCGATACCCCTTCTGTGGAAATAGGGTGTGCGGCCCGTGGTATTGTGCCACACCCACCTATCCCCAACACCAGGAGGAGAAGTATCCAAAAGCATTTGACAATCGTATCTTTCATCTTGCTATGCATACCAATAATGAGCTTTGTATGTTCAGTTATCAACGAATCACTATCTCGCTGCCCCGGCAAAGGAGTGCAGGGAGAAATGGTTACCGAATATCTATATAATATTGGTGTCTCCTTGTTAAAACCGAATTATTCTTGGATAACAACCTTTATCGGCTCTCTAGTGCACAACCGGCGCAGATGGTTTGAAAAATGTTGTCGTTCAAATTGATTGATGTTCACCCTCACCCTGACCTTAGCTGCGCTGCGGTCTGTCCCTCTCCCACGCCGTAGGCGCGCCTCTGGCGGGGAGAGGGGTTGGGGTGAGGGCGAGTCAGAACACTCAAACTTTCGGCACCGAAGCTGCACTAGGAATTGCCGGAGTGAGACTTTTTTATCGATCTTGCGTATACATCAACGAGGATCACGCAAGATACCAAATACATCATGGAGATGAGAATGCGTAAACAACATGCCCTGGTGATCGGAGCCGGGATCGGAGGGATCGCGACCGCTATTCGAATGGCTCAGAATGGCTTCCAGGTAACCGTAGTGGAAAAATGCCAACGCGCCGGGGGACGCTGCAATATCATCGAGAAAGACGGTCACCGCTTCGATACCGGACCGACCCTGTTCCTAATGCCCGAGTTGTACAAACAGGCTTTTGCCGATATCGGCGAGCGTATTGAGGATCACATCGAACTGGTGCGCATTGACCCCACCTACCAGATCCATTTTGAAGATGACACACTCCTGCGCCTGACTTCAGATCTCAAGGAGATGCAGGATCAACTGGAGCATATCGAGCCGGGTAGCTTCAGCCAGTACATCCATTACCTGGCCGAGGGACAGCTTCATTACAACCTGGCCCTCCCCAACGTCGTCCAGCGCAACTTTGATCACTGGTACCAGTTCTTCACTCTCAAGAACCTGCTGCTCATGCTGCGCTTGAAAGCTATCAAGAAACATTACAAACACATCGGTAAATATTTCCAGGATGACCGCCTGAAAGTAGCCTTCACCTTTCAGAACATGTATATGGGCGTCAACCCCTGCGAGGCTCCGGCCATCTTCTCGCTGATGCAGTACACCGAACTGGCCGATGGCGTCTGGTTCCCGCGCGGTGGCATGTACAGTGTTATCGAAGCGCTGGAGAGGATCGCTCGTAAATGGGGTGTGGAATTCGTCTTCGATACCACCGTAGAGAAAATCATGGTCGAAGGCAACCGGACTACTGGCGTTCTGATGGAGAGGAACCAGCAGCTCGCAGCCGATTTCGTTATCGCCAATGCCGACCTGCCATATGTCTACCGCGAGATGCTGCCCGATGACGGTTCTGCCGCTCGACTGGATGAAAAGAAGTACGGCTGCTCTGCCCTGGTCATGCTGTGGGGATTGGATAAGCAGTACCCCCAGATTGGCCCTCATAACCTGTTCATCGCAGAAGATTTCCGTGAGAGCTTCGAGGCTTTGTTCGATGGACGCACCATCGCTGCCGAGCCCAGTTTTTATATGCATGCCCCCTCCCGTGTTGACCCCAGCATGTCCCCCAATGGTCAGGATACCCTGATGGTCGCCTTTCCTATCGGCCATTTGAATGGGGATCGTTCGGAAGATTGGCCTGCCATCAAGCAGCACTGCAAAGATTTCGCCATCCAACGCCTGAAACGGTTGGGCATCACAGATATAGAAGAACACATTAAATTCGAGATCAACCTGACCCCAGAATATTGGGAGAACCGCCACAATCTGACCAAAGGATCGGCTCATGGATTGAGCCACGACTTGTTGCAGATGGGCTACATGCGCCCGCACAACCGTCACAAGGAGTATCGAAACCTGTACTTTGTGGGTGCCAGCACCCACCCAGGGACGGGCTTGCCCACGGTGCTGGTCTCTGCCAAATTAGTCTCCGAGCGGATTCTGAGAGAGGTGGAAGCCCCCCATTCTATGATGGCGCAGGTGCCGGCAGCTGTGAAAAATTGAGTATACACCCTCACCCTACCCCTCTCCCATTGGGAGAGGGGACAAATAGGGATATTGCAACTCCCTCTCTTTAGGGAGATGGCAGGGGTGAGGGAGAAATATAGCTCGAAACAAAAAAAACCGAATATGAGAAGAAACGCCCATGACCGCTAAACTCGCCCGCACTATTACTTGGAACAGCAGTAAACAGACCTATCTCACCGCCCGCTTGCTGGTCGACCAGGGCATGACCGACGACTGCTACCGGGCTTACGGCTATTTCCGCTGGGCTGATGATGTCATCGACGAAGAATGTCAGACCCAAGCCGAGCGCCTGGTCTTCATCCGGCGCCAGATCGATCTGGTGGACGCGCTTTGCCTCGGAGAGCAATTCAATGATCTAGCACCTGAAGAAGAACTCATCGCCGACCTGATCGATCACGAGCGCGGCGAGAGCTGTAAACTGCGCTCTTACATTCGCAATTTCCTGGCCATCCTGGAGTTTGACGCCTGGCGCAAAGACAGCCTGATAAGCCAGAAAGAGTTGACCTGGTATTCAGATCGTTTAGGCGTGGCGGTCACCGATTGCATCCAGCACTTCATTGGTCACGATCACCCTTACCCCGATGATGAGCACCGTTACCTGGCTGCTACCGCAGCCCATATGGTTCATATGCTACGAGATATGCTGGGAGACATCCAGGAAGGTTATATCAATATTCCCCGTGAATACCTGGCTGTACAGGGCCTCACCACCAAGGATACGCAAAACCTGGCCGCGCAATACAAGCCGGTTGTTCTGCGAGACTTCGTCAAAAGACAGATCGAAATGGCGCGCAGCCACTTTGCTGTTGGTAAAGAATATCTGGATACTCTGGATATCCTGCGCTGCAAGCTCGCCGGTCACCTGTATTGCTTGCGTTTTGAGGGGGTAATGGATGCCATCGAAAATGATGGCTATATACTGCGCCTTGAATATAGAGAAAGACACAAACTTCGAACGATGTTGAAAGCCCTTGGAATAATTATAAACATTTCGATTCGACATGCTTTAGGGCTAATTGGCAGCATTTTCAGGGATCAGAATCAAGCTTGTGAACTTAAACCCAGCAGGTGATTTGATGGCGAAAATTCCCCCCAGCGTGTATCTATTCTTACAATACTCAAATGAAAAACTTCCTCCGAGGAGAGCAAAATCTCGGAGGACTGGCATTTCATTTCCAAAAATATCATTTTAGAAGGGGGATGCTAAAGCGGTAGCGGATAGGCTTATCGGCTAGCGCCCGGGATGCGTTGATCGCACCCTGATAGATCGAGAACATTCCGATCAAGACAAAAGGTAGTGCACCTACAAGACCCAGGCCCACATAGAATAGATCAGTGGCTCCACGGTCCGTCTCTTCTAAGATGACTACCCCGCCTAACAGGATCAATAGAAAAAACAGCGCAGCAAACAACACCAAGGTGACAGTGATCTGGAAATTTAGAACATGGCGGCCGTGTTGGTTGATCTTGAAGCTGTGTTGTTTCTTCCGAGACCAAATCCACAGGGGAACAAAGACATTGCCCAGCGCACAACTGAGATGCAAGGCTGTCAGCCACATGGCCTCGTTTTGTGTGTTCTCTTCGGTAAAGTCGAACTCCAGAATATTACTCAAGTTGTTGACGGTGAAAGCCCTGGGTTCAACCTCGCCGCTTTCAATGCGCTGGATGGTACGCTTGCTGACTTCACAGTATTCGGCCAGCTTCTCCTGGGTCAAGCCTTTTTGTGATCGCAGGTCAGCGATGGTTATGCCTAAATCTGGTTGATTCATAGTTCACTCCTCTGTTGAAATTCTACTGATCTCGTTCAAGTTTTGTTCAATATTATAGGGAGAGATATTTACATTTCAATGTCGCCCTGGCGTCATTATGGCGTCATATGCCTTTTTCGCGCAAAAATCGTTTAGGTTTCTTGAGGCATATATTATTTAGTTAGGGGTTACGTGCTTGAGGCTTGGTTTGCTGGGAACAGGGGGTGGGGGCAAAGCCCCCCGCCCCCTGTTCCCAGCAATTTCCTCGCTGAACTTCGTGAAAGGTTATTGATAGGTACTATCCGGTGTAAAACCGAAATTATGATATATGATTATTTAAACACTTCAATCCATCCAGATGATGATTATGTCCATTAAAAAATCACAAATCTCTCAGGTAACTCCCGTTGATCTTGATCGCATCCTCTCCGCTATGGATCAACTACCCACGGCATCCGAAGAAGAGATCATCTTGGGGCAGTTGATCTATCACCAGTATGCGCAATGGTCGCACCTCTTCGAAAAATGCAAGTTCGAAGCTGGGCAGGTTATTTTCGCTGAAGGTGATCCTGGTGATTCGGCCTTCATCATTATGTCTGGCAAGTTGGCGGTGATCAAGGGGGATATCTCCTCACCGATTGTCTTGGGATGCCGAATCAAGGAGCAATCCATTGGAGAGATGGCCTTGCTGGAAGAATCTCCCCGGTCAGCGACGGTAGTGGTATTAGAACCGGCTACTCTGATGGAGTTCAACCGCCAGAATTTCCAGGTTTTAATAAAAGAGTCTGCCAGCTTCACACAGGGGATCTTGCGTATCCTCAGTATGCGATTACGGGAGGCTTCCGAAGCCGTTGAAATTGCCACAGTCGAAAAGATTCAGGACCCCTTGACCAGTTTATACAACCGCCGCTATATGGAGACCATGCTGACCCATGAGTTACAACGTGCCGAGCGAGCCGGATACCCGGTCAGTTTGATCATGATGGACATTGACCATTTCAAGAAGCTCAATGATACCTATGGACATCCCGCTGGAGATGAAGTGTTGCGCCATTTAGCAGTCCAGATGAAATCGCAGGTGCGCCGGGCCGATGTGGCCTGTCGATATGGAGGCGAGGAGTTCCTGATCATTTTGCCTGAAACGCCCCTCGATGTTGCCGCAGTACGCGCCGAAAGGCTGCGTGCAGCATTTGCGGAATTGTTGATTGAATACGAAGGGCAGGTTATCCAGGGTAAATTGTCTCTTGGGGTTGCAGTTCATCCTCATGATGCCGAAACCCCAGCGCAACTGATTCAGGCAGCGGATACTGCCTTATACGCAGCCAAAACTGGTGGTCGTAATCAGGTTGTCATCGCGGAGTGATTTTTTTGACTCTCACGATATTGACAAGAAATTATCGATTTGGTAACATTTGACATACCAGTCGTTCAGTATGCGTAATGTGTTAATCAAATGACGAAAACGCAAAAGCAACTCCAAAGTGAGCAAACTCGCCAGCAGATCATTGGCGCGGCCTCTCTACTTTTTGTCCGCAAAGGATTTTTTGGGACATCGATTGCTGATCTGGCAAAAGCCACAGGATTGACCAAGGGCGCGCTCTACCATCACTTCGAGAACAAAGATGCCATCTTTTTCGCCGTCATCGAATCAGTGCGCCAAACCTGGGACGAGCAAGTCGTCCGAGATGTGTTGTCTACAAAGAACGCACAAACCCGGCTTACCACGCTGATCGAGAGGCACACACGGTTGCTTTGTGAAAATGAACACCTCTGTTTGCTTTTGAACGGCCTGGTCATGGAAATGGATGAAATAAATCCACAATTTATGGATGCATTACTAGAAATCTACAGCGACTTGACCCAATTTATCCAGCGGATTATCCAAAAAGGGCAGGCGGTAGGTGAGATTCGGGCCGATTTGGATCCGAGATTAGTAGCGTTCAATATCGTTGGCATGTTACGTGGAATCGGATGTTCTCCGGTATTCAAGCTCATGGGCGCTGACCATGCACAATTGGCAGCAACATTGAATCAAATCCTTTTAGATGGGCTAATTCCATAGCCGTCTTTTTTTGTCTATTATACATACTAAACGTTCAGTATCGATAGATCAGAAAGGTGATGAAAATGGAGTTTAAAAACTTTTTGATTATCTCGATTTCTTCTTTGGGAATGGTATTTATCGCGAGTGTGGGTATCTCCTGGCTGTTTGCCAGGCAGTTCTGCAGACCCAAGCGACGTTTGCCAAAGAAAACCCCTGGGGTTTATGGATTAGATTACGAGGAGATCAATTTCTCCAGCCAGGGAGTATCCATAGACGGATGGTTCATCCCGGCCAGAGGGGATGCGCGCCGAAGACCGACCATCGTTGTCGCCCACGGTTGGTCAGCAAATGCGGCGCAAGTGTTACCCATTGCCCGATCAATCATTGAAGCCGGCGGTAATACTCTTTTGTACAATGCGCGAGGCCATGGCACCAGCGCAGATGATGGGCCTATTACTCTCCAAAAATTCGCCGAAGATCTAATCGCTGCTATCAGCTACCTTGAGCAGCGAAAGGATGTCGATATGGATCGAGTAGGGGTGGTCGGCCACTCAATGGGCGGCTCGGCCTCGATAGTAGCTGCATCAATGGACGGGCGCATTCGCGCACTTGTTAGCAGTGCGGCTTTTGCAGATCCAGAAGCGTTGACCAGAGAGTTCATGAAGGTTCATCGCCTTCCTCGCGGCCCGTTGTTTCATCTGGTTAGCTTCTTTATCAATCGCTGGCTGCATACCTCGATGAGTGATATTGCACCGAAAAATCGAATTGGACGAATACAAGCCCCCATATTTCTCATCCACGGCGACGCTGATGCGGTAATTTCACCGAAGAACATGGAAATACTTCAGTCCCAAAGTTCAAATGGGGTTGTAAATTCCTGGCTGATGAACGGTGGGTTGCATCACTCAACAATTATCCGGGATCCTGAATATGCACCCCGGATTGTTGAGTTCTTTGATCAACACTTATTTTCAGGCCACACTGGCGGCGCCCACCAAATTTATCTTGCTGAATTTCAAGATGTCACAGCATGAGAGGTTTATTCTGGCCGATACCATCCTTAATGCTACAGAAGGAGAGCCGTGTGAAGTTTCGAGCGTGCACCAAGCTTCTGGGTTGGTCAGATTGGAATTGTTCATCGCAAATATACGAAGATTGTGCAGTGGAATTTACTCGCTGTCAAAAATACGCTTGACAACGAGTAAATTCCCCACAGACTGAATTATTTAGCTTCTAGGGGACTAATAATGATGATCTCCGTCCCGAAGGGGTCAGTGACCGGGCAGTAACGGATGGGTACGTACATCAATTGGTCGGAAGGATCCTCCCCCTGGCCACCGGCTTCGATGAAAGCGCGTTGTAGCGCTTCCGCCTCTTTGGCGGTCTTCACCTCAAAGGTGATCTCCACATTGCTGGGAGTGCCTGCTTTGGCTTTGAAGAGCGTCAACCAGCCGTTGCCAATGCGCCAACCGTGCGTCCCGGTGCCTTCCTTGTAAGCAGGGGGTCCCAACACCTGAGAATAATAGGCGATTACTTCTTTATAATTCTCATAGAACAGCGCGATGCCGAAGGCGCCGGTGAATTTATATCTCGGCTCTGGGGGTGGGTCCGTGTAAAATTTTTTCTTGTAGGTTTCGAAATCCATCATCATCCTTTCAGGGGCTCAATTGGACATTCAATACGATATCACGTACGCCAGCCCAGATGGGACTGCCAGCAGCGTCCATGCCCTCGACCAGGCTGATGATCAAATGCTGTCCCTCGCCACCAGTTTGGGTAAACATGGCCTCGTTGAGAAGGTCATCGTCGCCCTCGAAGTAAAATTGAGTGGTGAGAATCTCTTGGGCATTGTACTTGATCTTGACGTGGATATGGCGCGGGCGCGGCTCGTACCTGCCTGGCAGAATAGTTCGGAAATTGTAATTCCCATCCTCATCTGTGATCGCTTCACCATAGAACTGAAAATTCGGATCGCGCCGACTCGTGCCGGGGTCATTAGGATGTAGATATACGCCATTGCTGTCTGTCTGCCAGATTTCGATGACCACATTGGGAACGGGAATCCCATTGGCATCATAGACCACCCCTGAGAATTCGATCGCTTCACCTTGGGGGAGGCCATCCGCTCCATCAAAGTCTATGAGATCGTTGTCCCTGTCTTCCGGCTTGTCCACCGGATAATAAGGTCCCTCGGCTTGAGGGGGGGTGAAATAGGTTACCTCGATGGATTCCGGTGTCGATTGAGGTGTGTCCGGAGATTCCAAAGAGACCATGATCTCTGTGGGAATGGTTTCTGAGGGTGTGGGTGCGGTTTCCCTGCCAATAGACTGGCTGGTAGTGATCACGTTTTTTGCGCAACCTGCTAGTACAAGAGCAAAAAAAAGCGTAATTGTTTGGATATTGTATGTTTTCATTTTTAATTGGATATATTTTACCCGAAAACCTTGACAATTTAGAAAAAACTAATAGAATTAGCTAAAACTAATAATGTTAGAAAAAACTAATCATATTAGAAATATGACTGATGAATCTTCCCCCACAAGATTGACCCGCCGCCAGCGCAATCACGAAGCCATGAAACAGACCATACTCGAGACGGCGCGCATGATCATGCGTGCTGAGGGTGTGGCTGCGCTGACCATCCAGGAACTGGCCCGCCGCCTCGAGATCCGCCCGCCCTCGCTGTACAACTATTTCAAGGGGAAGATGGATATCTACGATCACCTGTTTCGGCAGGGATTCGAGTTGTTTGCTAGGACCATGCAGGCGGTGGGAGATACATCAGAAACTTATTGGGATGATATGCGCCTGAGCATGGAGGCCTATATGAGTTTTGCCCAAGAAAACCCAGAGTTATTCCAGCTATGTTTTGAGCGCCACGTGCCTGGTTTCGAGCCCTCTGAGGAAAGTATGCAGGTTGCTAATCAAGCGCGCGAGATTTCAGCCACGCGGATTGCTGCTCTCATAGAAGGAGGTGATTTCGTCCCGCGAATACCCTTTGAAAAAATGTTTTATTTAGTTTTTGCGCTTATGCATGGGCTCACAGCCCTGCATCTGGCCAATGAGCCGCAGCTTCCCCAGGGTCAGGGCAGGTACGGCAGTTTGATTCCCGAGGCTGTTGAGGTTTTCGAAAAGGCCTGGAAATACGACTGACAAAATTATTGGTATGTATGGAGGTTACAGCAATGTCCCGCATCAAAACAATCTCACCCGAAAATGCTTCTGGTGTGCGCCGATTTATGGTACGTATACTCAAGCGGCAATATGGTGGATTTCTCCCAGGGATTATGAGGGTTGCATTAGTCGATATGAAAGTCGGCCGCCTAACGGGAAACATCTACCAGCATTTACATTTACGAAAGAACTCTCCGCTGACGCGCCTGCAGCGTGAGATGATCGCCACTGTTGTCAACGGGGTGATCGGCGGCGCGCCCTGACTGGGTTTGCATACGGCGGCAGTTCGCCGCCTCACTGGAGACGAACACCTTTCTCACGAGTTTGCTACAACCTGGCCAACATACGATTTAAATCCCCAGACCAAAGCCATGTTAGCGTACGCCAAGAAACTGACCGAGATGCCAGCCTTTATCGACGACGCAGATATCGAAGATCTACGCACAACTGGATGGGATGAGGATGCCATCTATGAAGCCACCGCCCTGGTATCATTTTTCAACTATTCTGGTCGTATGGAAGCCGCCTCTGGCCTCCCGATGGATGAAGTTCCCGCGGATGCCAAGTTTGCTGAAGCAACCCCTGATAATCGCAATTAAGATTGATTCTTAACCCGTAAGGGGATTTGTGAAAAAATAGGCGTGTGCGGCGCTTTGCGCCAGCAAGCACCTATTTTTTCACCTTTTGGGGTCACCCATTTTTGACACTTTCATACGCCTCTCTAATCACCTCTGCGCTGGCGTGCAGGGCTGCTTCTTCCGACTTGTTCAAAGACAGGGGGAGTAAGATCGTATCCAAGATACCTTGCCCGCCCACCAGGTGCGGCAGCGACAGGGTCACATTAGCAACGCCGGCCACATCAGGAACTGGTGTACAGACCGTCAGCAGGGCGCGCTGGTCTTTGAGAATGACTTCAACGATCCTGGTGAGAGCGCTGCCGATGCCGTACGAGGTGCTGCCTTTGCCTTCGATGATGTGGTAAGCCGCGCTGCGTACTCGCTGCTCGATATCGGCGCGCACGGCTTCATCAGTGCAAATATCCCATTGGCGGCAGAACTCCTCCAGGGGCACTCCTCCCACCGTCACCAGAGACCAGGGAAAGACCTCTGAGTCACCATGTTCCCCCAACACATAGCCATGCACGTGGGGTGGGTCGACTCCCAAGTGACCCCCCAGTAAAGCGCGAAAACGGGCAGTGTCCAGCGTTGTCCCCGAGCCGATCACCCGCGAGCGGTGGATCCCATACTTATCAGCGATGTCAGCGGTGAGGTGCGTCATCACATCAACCGGGTTGGTCGCGACCAGGATGATCGCATCCCGGGCGAATTCCAACACCTGGGGAACGATCTGGTTGAAGATCGCGGCATTGCGAGAGAGCAATTCCAACCTGGTTTCCCCTGGATTCTGCGCCACCCCGGCGGTTATCACCACCACTTTGCTGCCTGCCAAATCCGAATAGTCCCCTGTGGACACGCGCACCGGATGGGCAAAAGGCACTGCGTGAAGAATATCATCGGCCTCGGCCAGTGCGCGTTGCTGGTTGAGATCGACCAAAACGATTTCACGTACCACTCCACGCATGACCATAGCATACGCGGCTGTAGCGCCGACAGCGCCTGCTCCGATAATCCCTACTTTCATAGCTGTTTTCTCCTGTTGTAGTTTCCCAAGATTATATCCTCAAGGCTATGTCGATTCAGCCCAACGCACGACGATTAGGGACAGCCCAGACAGAACTGTAATCCCTAGGATTAATGGCAGAATCGTGCCATCGTAGCTTCGCCCGATAATCGTGCCAAGCGGCATCTGTATCAGGGTCGAAAGCGAACCAACCACGGCAGAACCAATTCCTGCAAGGTGGCCCAAGGGCTCCATGGCCAGTGAATTCTGGTTGCCAAAAAGAACTCCGACACAAAAGAAGGTCAACATCAGGTAACTCATTGGGAACCATAAGGGAGGTTGGATGATCCAAAATGTCATCAGCCCTAAGGCAGTCAGCGATAAACCAAAAATAAGGGTCAGGGACCAATTCACCAGGAAACGCATCCCAAAGCGTATCACCAGGCGTGAGTTCGAGAAAGACGCCAGCCCGAGTGAGAATGCAATGATCGCAAAGATGAGGGGGAAGCGATCTCCCAGGGCATACTGTTCCTGAAAAATTTGTTGAGCAGAATTGAGGTAGCCAAGAAACGCGCCGCCAATCAGACCAGCCGACACGGTATAGCCTATTGCGGTTCGTATGTTCAAGATTTCAAGGGTTGCTTTGACAATGCGCTGCAGTGAGAAGGGTGCGCGGTGCTCTTGGGCCAGAGTTTCTGGCATACGTAGTGCGAACCAGGCCAGTGTGATCAGCGCGATCAGCACAAAGCTAACGAAGATCCCTCGCCATCCCGAAAACACCATGACCGCCTGCCCCAATGATGGTGCCAACATCGGGACAAGGATGAAGACAGTCATGACGAAGGACATTACCCGGGCCATTGCTCGACCTTCATACCGATCCCGTACCAGAGCCAATATCACTGAGCGAGGTGCTGAAACCCCTACTCCCTGCAAAAGCCTCCCTGCGAGCATCATTGGAAAATTGGATGCAAATATTGATAAGCAGGCGCCAGCTATATATATGGCATACCCAGCGATACCGCAGGTTTGCGCCCTGTTTTATCTGAAAGCGGCCCAAAGAATACCTGACCAATGGCTAATCCCAAGAAAATTGTCGAAACGATTAGTTGCCGGTCATTGGTATTCTGAATGCCCAGATCGCTACCAATTTGAGCCAGAGCTGGCAGCATGGCATCGATGGATAAGGCGGTGAGCGACATCATCAACGAAATGATGATGACAAATTCAGTGAAGGAAGTTTTTGATTGATGAATTTTTAGTTTCATGGTGCTTCGAGGGCCTTATTGGGCGTTGCTTTCTTCATGCAAAAGGTCTATGGTCTCCACAGCGTGACGCAAGTGGGGGATAACGATGCTGCCCCCGACTAATAAGGCGACATTGAGCGCGTCGTACAACTCTTCATCACTCCAACCAATTTCAATGCATTGATCGAGATGATAGTCGATGCAGTCGTTGCAGCGCAAAACAGCGGAGGCCACCAGTCCGAGCAGCTCCTTGGTTTTTGCATCCAAGGCGCTGTCGCGGTATGCGGCTGTATCCAGGTTGAAGAAGCGCTTGATGCCCAGGTGATCGATCTCGGAAATGCGCTCGTTCATTTTCTGGCGGTAAGCTCGGAATTCATCCAGTCGGTTTGTCATTATTTGCTCCTGATAATCAATTTATAACCGGAGATGAACAGAGATGAACGGGATAAGAATCTTTCTTTCGTTCATCCCATTCATCTCTAGTATTTAAATCTATTTTGTTGCAGAACGGCCAGCCAGCCAGCCGGTTGAGAAGGCGGCTTGCAGGTTATAACCACCCGTGTCGGCATCGACATCCAGAACTTCGCCCGCGAAATAGAGCCCCTCGACCAGACGTGAACTCATTGTTTTGGGATCAACCTCACGCAAGTCAACGCCCCCGGCCGTGACGATGGCCTGGTTGAATTTGCGGTGATCTTTGATATCCAAACGGAAATCTTTGAGCCATTTTCGGAGGCGTTTTCGTTCGGCCGCGCTGATCTGATGGCCAGCTTTTTCGGCGGAGATGTCTGTCTGTTGGATGCACACCGGGATGAGGGTTTTTGGCAACAGCTCTTTGAGGATGGTCTTGTACCGCTTGTTGCTGAAGGTTTTGAGATCGCGTAGCAAGCGGGCATCGAGTTTGCCCTCGTCCAGGGCTGGTTTGAGGTCGATGGATAGGGCGACTTTCTTTTTGGCTCGCAACGAGTCAACTACCCCGCGACTGAGTGTCAGGATGATGGGGCCTGAGACTCCAAAGTGGGTGAAGAGCATTTCGCCGAAAGCGGTGGCGGTTTTCTTGCCGTCCGTCCAGACTATGACCCGGACATTTCGCAGGCTGAGACCCTGGAGTTGCTTGGCGATATTCCCAGCCGTAACTAAGGGAACTAATGCAGGTCGAATAGGTACAATCGCATGCCCTGCATGTTGTGCGAAGGTATAGCCATCCCCTGTGGAGCCTGTGCCTGGATAAGAAGCACCGCCAGTGGCGATGATGACAGAGTCCGCATCGAGTTGAGTATGTTCTGTTCTGACTCCAACCACGCGCTCCTCATTGATCACGATCTCTTGCGCGGGTGATTGGGTCCAAATTTTGACTCCCTCGCGCGTGGCCCAATTGACCAGAGCATTGACTACGTCCGAGGAGAGTCCACTGGCGGGGAAGACACGCCCGCCGCGTTCCGTTATCGTATTGACGCCTAAATCGTGGATAAAGGCCAGTAAATCATCAGAGAAGTAGCGATGGAAAGCCTGCCGCAAAAAGCGCCCGTTGCGACCAAAATGCTCGATGAACTCGTTGATGGGGGCAACATTGGTGATATTGCAGCGGCCTTTGCCGCTAATGAAGAGCTTACGGCCGGGTGAATCCATTTTTTCGAGCAGAGTGACCCTGGCCCCAAACATGGCAGCCTGACCGGCGGCCATCAGACCTGCTGGCCCGCCGCCGATTACGATGATCTGGCGATGTGACATGGGCGTTATTCTATCCTGAAATGCAAACAGGAGACTTATCAGTTTTCAATCTTCGTGACCCCGTATTTGCTGAGCAGATCATCCAGGGCTTCACGCAGCAGCACGGCTTCACCGACACCTTGCTCTTCGGCCAATTGAGAAAGCCTTTCGAGTTGAGTCATGGTGAAATGGGCCGTTTTGGGAACCATGCGCTCTTCGTAAGCCAGCTTAATCCTGTTACGGCCCGTTTTCTTGGCCTTATAGAGCGCCTGGTCGGCTTTGCGTAAGATTTCATTGGCTGTGTTGCCGTCCACTGGGTACGAGGCGATGCCACAACTGATGGTGAGCTGGGTTTCGAAGCTGGTATCGTCATTTTGATAGTTTGCGATCGCTTCGATCTCGGCGCGCAGACGCTCCATCAGCAGCAAGGCGCCCTCACGCTCAAGGTTGGGGAAGTAAATGACGAATTCATCTCCCCCATATCTCCCGGCAACGGGCTCGGATGGAGCGGCAGTTGCCTCTGCTCCAGTGACCTGGCGGATTTTCTCGGCAACGGTTTCCAAGACCAGGTCCCCGCCACTGTGACCGAAAGTCTCATTGACTGCCAGGAAATGGTCGATGTCCAGGAATGCCAACGAAAAAGCATCGTTGCTCTTTATGGATTCCGCTAGAGCTGATTCAAAAAATTCATCGAATGCAGTCCTGCGTAGAAAATGGGTGAGCGGGTCAAGGGTATCTGCCATCTCAAATGCCTCCATTATGTGTATGATTATATAATATATTAAAATATTATATGATCATATTACCGTTAAAGATGATGTCTGTCAAGTGGTGTGACCAGATTTTGGCGTACATGGGGTGATCCGTATTCTATGCACGCCAAATTCTGGGGGATCACCCCGGCAATTCTTAGAGCAACCGCAATATTCAATATAGGTAAATGCATTGCGCGATATACTTGAAGATCGGAGCATCATTGTTGATGTTACGGCATTCATTCGATATTGAAGCTTTCTGCGGATACGGTAGTGAAAGTTGCTATTCGCTGAAATGAAAGGGAACCAAAATGAAAAGCGTTGTAATCACAGGCAGCACTCGGGGAATTGGATTTGGGCTTGCAGAATCATTCTTGGAAAGGGGCTGCGCAGTTGTCGTCAGTGGTCGGACTGAGGCATCCGTTCAGAAAGCAGTGAAGACGTTGGGGGACAGGCACCCCCCAGAACGGATTCTGGGCATCCCCTGTGATGTGCAGGATAACCATCAACTGCAGAATCTCTGGGATCAAGCTAGCGCTAATTTTGACCAAGTCGATATCTGGGTCAATAATGCCGGGATCAGCGGCCCGCAAGGGGCAGTCTGGGAACTCTCCAATGAAGATATCCAGGAAGTGATTTCAGCGAATATTCTGGGGACGATCTTTGGGAGCAATGTTGCAATTAGGGGGATGCAGAAGCAGAGATCGGGCGCGCTCTACAATATGGAAGGCTATGGCAGCGATGGCACTGTGCGTCCAGGTATGGCAGCAGTCTATGGTACGACCAAAGCTGGAGTGCATTTCTTCACCAAATCATTAGCTAGAGACCTCAAAGATAGCCATTTGATCATCGGCTCTCTCCGCCCTGGCATGGTGATCACCGAATTTGTGATGCAGCATTTCGAGGGTGATCCTGAAAGATTAGAGCGCGTCCGAGGGGTGTTCAATATCATCGCAGATCGACCCGAAAATGTGACCCCCTGGCTGGCGCGTAAGATTTTGGCAAATCGAAAATCTGGTGCGGTTATATCGTATCCCTCTCCCTGGAGATATTTGGGGAGACTGTTGAGTTCCCCATTCACGAAACGAGATGTGTTTGATTCGTAAAGCTATTCTTTTGCCTGAATGAGTTCGATTAGCTGTCCATCTGGCGCGCGCAGGTAGGCCGAGCGCCCCCAGTAATACTCTTGGGGTTCCACTTCGATAACAATGTCTTGCTGCCTCAGTTTTCGGCACTCGTCATCGATATCCTCTACTGTAAATGCAATGTGATTCTCTGGGGAGAGTTCTCCTGCTCCAGGAGTGTAAGTCTTGTGGATGAATATCTTGGTCCCGCCGGACATGAAAATGGCCATCCCTTCAGATTCGGCAACAGGATCCCCACCCAGGAGCGTGCGGTAAAACGCCGTCATCGCCTCGATATCCTCCACGAAAAACGCCAGTTCGGTTACCTTTTTCATTTTGATTCTTTTCCAATCATCCCCAAGTGCGTGTGCTGGAATGAATCTGGGAATTTCAGGCCATAGCCAAATACTCGATCGAGGCTGGAGTGACCCAGCATGATCAGGCCAATGAGTTGGACCACCTGGATCCCCAGGATTGCGCCGCCCATGAAAACAGCAACGGCAATGGCTTTGTGATGAGCGATATTATAGGCCATGGCTCCAGTCTGTGAGTTGTGCAGGTAGCCTAACATGCTGAGATCGGGTGCTAACAATAGCACAAGGAACCACCACCAGGCGTAGTCAAGGGTGGAGAACAGGTAAATCGAAAGGAAGAAGAGGAGCAATTCTTCTAGTTTAATCAGATTCTTCATGGGATGCTTTCCGGGCTCTGATGATCAATATTGTTGAAATTATGAAAGATATAGGCAGGGTGATCAGTGTGGCAACCATATATGCCGGCAGGACAATGAAGCCGATTATATTTCCTTCGAGTTCGCTGAACATGAATGTCGAGGTGGCAAATAGAAAAGGAAGGTAGGGCAGGTGGGCGATTGAATCCAACCAGCGGTACTTCGGGTAGGGGACTTTTACTACTATTCTTACGATTAGATACTGTAGCGCAATCAGAACAGCGGCAATGAATAAACCCGCCAGTATCCAAATGGGTATGGACCAACCCGGCAAACGGCTGACATTCGTTGACGTCTCCTGGGCAAGATTGGTCCATACCAACACAAAATTGATCGCGATCACAAAGGGATTTGTGATTGATACGAACACGATATGCAAAAATGTTTTGAGCCAGTTGGGGATGAAACTTATCACTTTAACCTGCAGGGGGCCAATTTGAAAAATGTCATTTTATATCCTTATCACATGATTCCATTGGTAAAAAGATGCTCAACTCATCAAGTCCACGTAATTCACTCTGGTAAGTTCTACGCTCAGGTCCCATAACCTTTTTGCATCGGCTTCGTCATAAGCGGAGTCGCTGGCTTGTGTTTCCACGGGATACCCTTTTTGGTCATGTTCTGGGCCATAATAGCCTCCATTTTTCGCCCCTGTATCTACTGCGGCATAGAGCTGGGATAATGCCCCCATGGCTGCACTTTGGAAGAACATATTGCCCATTTTCCCAAAAAGAAATCCCATAAATCCACCAAAATTGTTTTGTGCCCAATTGGTTGCCGCTGTACCCGGATGCACAGCAATCGATCTGGTCTTTGTCCCTTTGGCATCCAACCTGCGACCTAACTCAAATGCGAACAGCAAGTTGGCGAACTTACTCTGACGATATGCCGTCCAGCGGTCATATGACTTCTCGCTCATTAGGTCATCCCAGCCCATTTTTCCATCGACGTGCATCTGACTACTGACGGTCACGACGCGACTGGAGGGTGTATTCAGCAACGTTTTTAGCAACAGGCCTGTTAGCGCGAAATGACCTAGGTGATTGATGCCAAAGTGAGATTCAAATCCATCCTCAGTCAAGTTCCGCGTGGCGCCCATTACGCCGCCGTTATTGATCAACACATCCAGCCGGTCGACCTTATTGGTGAATGTGTTGGCGAAAGCCGGAATGGAATCTAGACTCGCCAGGTCGAGTGCTATCAAATCTAAATCAGCAGTAGGAACAAGGTTTTTGATTGCTTCCAAAGAGTTTTGGCCTCGTTCAAGGTTCCGACAGGCCATTACCACTTTGGCACCTTTTTCTGCCAGCATCAAGGAGCTTTCATATCCTAATCCACTGTTCGCACCGGTAACAATAAAAACCTTTCCATCGAGCTTGGTAATATTATCCTTATTCCATTCTGTCATTTCGGTATCTCCTTTGGGTTGGACCTTGATCTTAGAATCGGCTTCCCTAGATATCGCCATCCGGCCTGAGCAATATCTTGCCGCCTGACATTTGCTCTTGATATTCTTTGATGGCTTTCTGAACGTCATGTAATGGATATTGGCTGCGAACTTCACTTGTGAGATCCGTTGTCAATAGCCTTTGCGCTCGCCGCCACAGTTTTAAACTATTCAAAATATTCACTTTTCTCATCCAATTCGTTAGCCAGAATCCTTCGACTGATTTATCTTGAAAGATTAGTTGCCCAGGATCAGCCAGCACTGGCTCGTAGGATAAGGCACCATAGACGATGACCTTGCTACTGCGGGGCATAGCTCCTAACATTTGCATCGTCATGCTTCCAGCAACCGCATCAAAACCTAATAGCGTTTCGTGTCGCAGGCAGACATCTGTTAAGGATTGGTCAAAATTGGGATCACTGCTGTTTAAGACTATCTCTGCCCCTTGATTTTTGAGCAATTCCACCTGTGATTCCCGTCGAACGATATTGATAACCTGAATCCCTTCGGTTTGGCACAATCGAGTTACCATTTGTCCCAGCGCGCTAGCAGCTGCGCTTTGTACAATTGATTTGTGTCTTCCATCTTTCGCGATTACTAGAAATGCCATTGCGGTCAGAGGATTGACCACAGACATAGCCCCTTGTTCGAGGGTCACCTCTTCAATAAGAGGATAAGCAGAACTTGTCCTAATGACGGCGTATTCTGTCCATATGCCACCACCCTGCCCTACTACAGCCACGCGCTTGCCGTTTAGGTATTTTCCCATCATTCCGCTCCCGGCAGCTACAACCGTTCCAGATCCCTCAATTCCGGGAACTACAGGCGTTGATGGCTTGAAGCCGTAGAATCCAGCCAAAAATGCGAGATCGGATGGATTGATAGGAGACGCAGAGATCTTTACCAGAACTTCGTCAGGTCCCGGTTGAGGAATTGGCCGCTGTTCCACCCTTAGCGCCTCAACTCCATTATAGTTTTCCAGTACAACCGCAGTCATTTGATCCGGTATCATCTCATTTCCCATAGTTTTCTCCATTTTTTAAATGATGTTAGATTTGAAGCACAACTTGTGAAAAGTTTGTAATGCTTACGCCTACGGCATCTGGATGCCTGATCCGACTTCAATGTCATGCTCTTTGCAGTGGTTTCCACCTTCGGGATTGGTGAAATCGAAATCTATGAAGGCCAGGCATTTCAATTCCAATCCAGCTTCCTCTAAATAACGCATCACCGGACTGCCCTCAGCATTTCCGCTAGCAATGTAGTCATATACTTGCTCTGTAGATAGGATACTGCGCCCATTGACTTCGGGGGCAGCTTGCGTTTTGATACTGTTGAGGGTCAAGATTTCAGTGATCGCCAACCATTCTTCTTTCGAAGTTTCTTCGAAGTGGTATAGGATTGTATCCCTGATAGGGGCCATAATTGTATAGATGCGCGCATATTCACGGGTGTTGTGATCGGTTTGATATTCATCGGTGAGAATGAGTTGTTCGCCACCCTGAAGCGGCGCGCCGCGGGGTGTGAGCATATTGCCGGTCTTATCGACTACCAGATTGTATCCATAGGAGATCACGCCCTGATCGAGGTTATGCTGACCACCTTCCTCGATCAAAGGCTCACCGGTGCGGATACTGGTCAAGCCATAAGACCATAGTTGGGTGAGATCAAGTGATTCATTAGAAGCTGCCTCGCTCTCTGGATTTCCTATTGTGGCGGTAATCGCCAATGCCTCGCTGGGATCGCTTTCTGGGGATGGCGTTGTTTCCGTATTATCCGTCACATCCGTGTCAGACAGGGTGACAGAAACAGAATTCTCTGCAGGTGTTATATTATTACAACTGACTAAAAAAGTTAGGCCTATCAGCAGCCAAGTGAGTCTGTTCATTTTATATTTATTAGATTCTTTCCGATATTTAGGACCCGACACTTTTGTTTTGGACGCTGATTTACGCAGATATTCATGATTTTTGGGGGATTTTCAATTTATTTTCACACATCAAATCTGAGAAAATCTGCATCCTATTTGAAAACTGTCAGGTTGATAGTCCAAGATTAGAAGCTCGATTTATATTTGAGAGAAACTCCAATGGCTCTCAGGCATTTTGCCATTCAACTGAATGTACACAAATTGCATGATCAAATCCCTTAGGAGTGAATTCTTCAAATTCAGAGAATCGAATACCCACGTTTCTACAGAAATCTTTCACCTCTGGGGCGACAAGTATCTGATTCGCATCGGCATGATCACAAAGGCGTGCGGCTAAATTGACAGCAGCTCCAAAAAGATCACCACCATCTTCTATGGGTTCGCCGGTTGTCATGCCTATCTTGAGATACAGAGAATCTTCGGGGTTTTCCTGGTTGTGGGTATTAAACGCTTTTTGAATAGCTATGGCACATTCGACCGCATTCGGCACCGATGCGAAGGATGCCAAAAAACCATCACCGGTATGTTTGACTTCATTCCCTTGGAATTCCCGGAGAATGTTTCTGGTAAGCAAATTGTGCACATGGAGCAGATGCAAAGCTCTAGAATCACCTAATTCTGTAGACATGCGAGTCGAATCTTTTAGATCTGTGAACATGATTGTCCGAAAAGCAGAATCAATTGGTATCTCCCCCGTAGATTCGACTGGGTTAGGGTCCTTGACCCTGCCGAGGAAAGCCTCCACAATGGTGGGATCAACTTCGATGATCTCATGAGGGACCGATCCATGGGCTTCGTCATGGGCATTCTGGATGGTTTCTTTGTCGGGAGCATCAACCAGGCAGAAGGCTGTGCTACGGGCATCATCGAACCAATAGGTCAAGAATTTAACGCTATGTTTATCTTGGATTACAAGATCCTTTTCGTGAGCGTCCGCGATGGCATGTTTTGATGCACCTTCAATAAAATGACGATCCATATAGATAGGCATGGCGAGTCTCCTTAGAATGTAATGTATTGCGAAATAGCCATACCAATCAACGAAATGGACACCAGGATTGTGGAAGCAATCCCATCTTTGCTGAGTTTATCTGCCAGATGCTTCATTTCTGCAAGCTGCTCTGGTTGTGGTGGACCGCTTGTAGCAGCAATTTCATCCGATAGGGCTTTCATGTGTTTTCCGGTAGGCTGCTGGTTCAAGATTCCCATAACCCAGGCGATTGCACCCGCCAAAGAACCCAGCGTAAGTGTTAGTCCGCGGCCCGAGACGATAAAGGATCCCCGGAAACCCGATAGCATCCAATAGAGCACAAATCCTGAGAGAAATGTCAACGTTGCGGCAACGGCCATATACGGATGAAACTTCGAGCGCGTATTTAGCTTTTGCATGAACAATCGAACGGATTCGTCATCTTGCGCCATTGGGGCGATGATACTCGCGACGAAAAATGCTGCGCCAGCCCAGGCTACCCCCGCGAAAATATGTACTATCCTAAGAATAATTACCAGTGCAGCCATTTCGATCTCCTTATATGACAAATAGGATAATATCTATCCTATAATAACACAAATGTTACATTTTTGGTTCTCTGGGAATTTCATGGTGAACTCAAGATTTGAGGATAAGGGGTGTGCGGAGCACGCCCCTTATCCTCAAATCTACTCACTTCCGCGGTGATTCCTAGAGAGCCTACATCTTTGGCGTGCGATCATAGAAATGTTTAGGCTATAATTCTGGAACTAGAGGAAATAACTATGACTGAATCTCAACTCCGCCAACGTCTGGAAGCACTCCGCCAGGAGCTGCGCACTCATAATTACCAATATCACGTGCTCGATGAGCCCTTGATCAGCGATTTTGAGTACGATCAGTTATTGCTGGAGCTGCGTAAGATCGAAGAGCAGCATCCCGAATGGATCACCCCCGATTCCCCATCCCAGAGAGCAGGCGCCCCCCCGGCTGAAAAATTCGAAAAAATCCGTCATCCCGCCCCAATTCTCAGTCTGGGTAATGCCTTTGATGCCGAGGACGTATATGGCTGGCTTGAACGCATTGCCAAGATCGATGAGCGCGCCCTGGATGCGGATTTCGTCGTCGAACCCAAGCTGGATGGATTGAGCGTAGTGCTGCACTACCGTGATGGCATCTTTGTTCAGGGTGCTACCCGCGGTGATGGCGAAGTGGGGGAAGATATAACAGAAAATTTGCGCACAATTCGGGCGTTGCCGTTGAGGATTCCCCTCACCCCAAGCCCCTATCCCTCTTGGAGAGGGGGAGGGGATAAAGGGGAGCGGGTGAGGGCTCCGTCCAATCTTGTTGTGCGCGGTGAAGCTTTCATTCGTCTCTCCGATTTCGAAGAACTCAACCGGAAACAAGAAGCCGCAGGAGAAAAGACCTACGTTAATCCGCGCAACACCGCCGCCGGAGCCTTGCGTCAATTGGATTCGAGTTTGACCGCCACACGACCACTGACTATATTGGTTTACCAGATTGTGGCATTTGAAGCGTCAGAGCTCGCGTTGTCACAACCTGCGACTCAATTTGAAACCATCGCATACCTGCGCTCACTCGGGTTTCCGACTCCTGAAAGCGACTTATGTGACAATCTCGACGCAGTCATCACAGCTCACAAACGATGGGAAGTCCGGCGTGATAATTTAGAATATGAGATCGATGGTATGGTGATCAAGATCAACGACCGCCAGCTCTTCGATGACCTGGGGGTAGTGGGCAAAGATCCACGCGGCGCGGTGGCATTCAAATTCCCTGCCCAAGAGGTTACCACGCAGTTAGTGGATATCGGCGTCAATGTCGGTCGCACCGGCGTGCTGACCCCATACGCCATGCTCGAACCGGTAGAAGTTGGCGGAGTGGTGGTCCGTCAGGCCACACTGCACAATTTCGATTTCATCTACGAGAAGGATATCCGTGTGGGTGACCGCGTGCGGGTCAAGCGGGCTGGCGATGTGATTCCCTATGTCATCGGTCCCGTCGAAGCCGCCCGTACTGGCGAAGAACAGCTTTATACACCCCCCGAAACCTGTCCCGATTGTGATCAGCCTGTCGAGCGCATCGAGGGCGAGGTGGCCTGGTACTGCGTCAACGCTGCCTGTCCTGCGCAGATCGTGCGCAACATCGAGCACTTTGTCTCGCGCGGGGCCATGGATATTGTTGGATTGGGGGTGCGGATTGTAAAACAGCTTGTCGAGGAGGGAATGGTGGGCGATGTGGCTGATCTCTACACCCTGGAGCGGAGTGCCTTGCTGGGTTTAGATGGGTTTGCCGAAAAGAAAGCTGATAATCTGCTCGAGGCGATTGCTGCCTCCAAAGGCCAACCTTTGAGTCGTTTACTCACAGCCTTAGGGGTGCGTGGCGTTGGGGAAGTCGTCGCCTCGGACCTGGCGAGTCATTTTGGGAGCTTGGATGCCCTGGCTGCAACCTCCGTCGAAGAACTGGAATCCATCGAAGGCATCGGCCCAAATATCGCGCAAGCCATCGTAGATTGGTTCCAGCGACCAGCCAATCGGGGTGTATTGGATAAATTGCGCACCGCTGGCGTTTGGCCATTGGAGACGAAGGCCGCTCAAGGTCCAGAATCACCACAAACGTTATCCGGGTTGACCTTTGTGGTCACGGGCACCCTTTCTGGGTTTACCCGTACAGAGGCGAAGGCGTTCATCCAAGCTCAAGGCGGCAAAGTCACAGGATCAGTCAGTAAGAAAACCGATTATCTGGTTGCAGGCGAGAAGGCCGGCTCCAAATTGACCAAGGCGCAAGAATTGGGTGTAAAGGTGATTGGAGAAGACGAGCTACGTCACATGGTTGATCAGGCTGGTAATCCAAATTGACATATCCTGGACTCTGAACTAAACTTCCTCCATATATTATTGATTGACGAACGCACATTCGGACTAGTTTCCGAAATTTGGGGGTGCAGGCGGGGTTCCACCCGCCTGCACCCCCAAATTTCGATTTTCTTGTATGCGATGTGATTGTAGTCAATGTTAGCTATTATTCGAGGTGTAAAATGGATTTGATCAAGAACAACGACGCGGTTACGCGCCGGGTTGCCGCCATGGTGGACCGGGTAGCGGGGATGAAGGAAAACGACGAGTATTACTACAATATGCCAGTGACTGAAATGCGTGGCGGGTCCAAGGTAATGGTGGACGGCCGTGAGATGGGGATGTACGCCTCCTACAGTTACCTGGGTTTGGTAGGTCATCCGCGCATTAACAAAGCTGCCCAAGACGCTGTGGCAAAATACGGGACTGGCACGCACGGTGTCCGCACTTTAGCGGGCACTTTGGATTTGCATCGCGAGTTGGAAGATACGATTGCCGAATTCAAGAACGCCGAAGCTGCAGTGACGTACACCTCAGGGTATGTCACCAACCTGACGGCAATCTCTACCCTGGTGGGTCGTGGTGATTATGTTTTCTCAGATAAACTCAATCACGCCAGCATCGTTGATGGCTGCATGACCTCGGGGGCCAAATTCCGCCGTTTCAAGCACAACGATATGGAAAGCCTAGAGCGCATGGTGGCCAGCGCGCCTGCCGACGCAGCGAAACTGGTCGTGGCAGATGCAGTCTTTAGTATGGATGGTGATATCATCGACCTGCCGCGCATGGTGGAGATCTGCCAGAAGTACGACGCCTGGCTGATGATGGACGAGGCCCATTCGGTAGGAGTTTTGGGAAAGAATGGACGTGGCATCGAAGAGCACTTCGATATGCCAGGCACAGTCGATATCAAGATGGGCACCCTGAGCAAGACCATCCCTTCGGTGGGCGGCTATATCGCCGGCAAGAAGGATATGATCACGTATTTGCGACACGCCAGCCGGGCCTATATCTTCTCGGCGGCGCTGCCTCCCGCACAGGCTGCGGCGGCAAAAGAAGCCTTCAAGGTCATCCTGGATGAACCCTGGAGGATCGAGAAACTCAATGCCAATACCGAGCAGTTCATCGGGGGCTTGAAGGCGCGCGGCTTCGATACCATGTTAACCGAGACTGCTATTGTGCCGGTCTTGTGCGGCGCAGATGAGACTGCTTATGCGGTCACCCGTCACGCCCAGAAGAACAATCTCTTTGTGCTGCCGGTGGTCTCGCCAGCTGTACCGGTAGGCCTAGCACGTTTGCGGGCGACGGTATTGGCCTCGCACGAGCCGGATGATATTGAATACGCCATGGATGTGATTGCTGAGGCGGGGAAGGATATTGGGATCATATAGCATATAAACGTGCAAACGCACACCGTTATGATGAGAAAAAAAGAAAAAAATGGGTGCGTGAAAGCGCAAAGCGCTTTCACGCACCCATTTTTTTACACCCCAAGTGTTTCAAGTTTTCGTATAAAATAGACCTATGGATACCATTGTCTTAAAACCCGGCCGTGATAAAGCCTTACTTCGCCGCCACTCTTGGGTCTTTTCGGGAGCGGTTGCAGAAGTCGAAGGGAACCCTGGGATGGGGGAGACGGTAGATATTGTCGATGCCCAAGGAGAGTTCCTTGCAAGGGGAGCCTTTTCGCCAGAGTCGCAGATCAGGGTGCGGGTGTGGACGAGGAATCCTTCAGAGCGGGTGGATACTAATTTCTTTCGTAGGAAACTAGAGCGGTCAATTTCTTTGCGAAGTGACCGGGGACGGGGGACCGAAGACTGGGCTAAAGGTTTTCCCGCCCCCGGTCTTCCTTCATCCGTCCGACTAGTCCACGCTGAATCTGATGGCCTGCCTGGCCTGGTGGTGGACCGCTACGCTGGCACATTGGTGATGCAGGTTCTGAGCGCGGGGGTTGAACGCTGGCGGGAGACGATTGCCGATTTGTTATTTGAGTTGACCGATGTCCAGCATATCTACGAACGGTCGGACGCGGAAGTTCGCAAATTGGAAGGTCTACCCTTGCGCATAGGCACAATTCGGATTGATGAAGCCTTTGAGCGCGTCCAAATCGAAGAGGGAGGCCTGAAATTCTGGGTAGATGTGGAGAAGGGGCACAAGACTGGATTTTACCTGGATCAATGCCTCAACCGTGCTCGAGTGCGAGCCCTGGCTGCTGGGCGCGATGTTCTAGATTGTTTTTGCTATTCTGGTGGCTTCGCCCTCAATACCCTGGCGGGCAGTGCAACATCTGTTACCGCAGTGGACTCATCGGTAGACGCGCTAACTTTGGCTGAGGAGAATCGCGCTCTCAACAATCTGCCTGAGGAGAAGATCGAGTGGTTGGAGGGGGATGTCTTCCAGGTATTGCGCTCATTTAGGGACGCGCGCCGTGATTTCGATATGATCATTCTCGACCCACCCAAATTTGCGCCGACTTCATCCCAAGCCCAGAAAGCCGCCCGAGGCTACAAAGATATAAATCTGTTAGCATTCAAACTCTTACGGCCGGGTGGTTTATTGGTGACATTCTCCTGTTCTGGGGGGATCTCAGCGGATTTCTTCCAAAAGATTATCGCTGGCGCAGCGCTTGATGCGGGTGTAAATGCCCAAATTGTCGATCATCTTCATCAGAGTCCAGATCATCCTGTGGCTTTGAATTTTCCTGAAGGGAAATACTTGAAAGGATTGGTTATTCGAAAAAATAATTGAGAACTCATCTACCAAACTCAAAGTAGATATTCATGCGCGTATTTCCAAAATTGATATTAGTAACGTGTATGTGGGTTCTCTAAAACCAAAAACTCTCCAAGAAAAAGCAGAAATATAGATGCAGCAAATCGCTCTCGATATTAGAACCTTGAGTTTTATAACAATGTGCATATCCTTGATATTTGCATTAGGAATTTACATATATGGGATCATGCAAAAAAAGTTCAAGGGGTTTACATTATTGGCATTAGCCAATACAGCTACTGCGGCAGGACTGGCCCTGCTTGGTCTTCAGGATGCACTCCCAGCCTTGTTCACAATTGTAGCTGCTAACACCTTAGTAATTGCAGGGTATGTGCTATATTTTGAGGGCTCCCGGCGCTTTCTTGACACTGCAGACTCGGTTCACCCAATCGGGATAGCAGCGATTCTCCTGAACATCGGATTATTTATCTATTTCACCTACCAGTTCCCATCCGTAAATCACCGCATCATAGGCGCATCTGCCATTGCTGCGTTTGTTAGTGTTTTGAGTGCACGAGAATTTATCCGAGTGATGCCAGATTACTGGCGAGTACCAGGAACTTTGATGGCGTTGATATTCGGCGGGTCTTCCATACTCCACGTGAGTCGTATGATCTGGACATTGGGGGAGAACAGAATTCAATCACTAATGACCACAAGCACTGTTCATGCCTTTCCATTCATTTTTGGTGTAATGTTTATTGCTGGGATGACATTTGGTTTTATCTGGATGGTAAGTAAAAAACTTGAGTTTGAATTAACAGAACTCGCTAACCATGACCAACTAACAAATATATTGAATAGAAGAGGAGTGGAAACCCTTGTTGATTGGGAACTATCGAAATTGAGCAGGATAGATACTGCGTTATCGATAATTATGATAGATCTGGATCACTTTAAAAACGTAAATGATTGCTTTGGACATCATATTGGAGATGAAGTTTTGGCAGGTTTTGCCAAGTTAGTCAGTCAAAATTTGAGAGTTCATGATATTTTTGGCCGAATGGGTGGCGAAGAGTTTATTATGGTTTTGCCAAGCACAACCCTAGATCAAGCGCTAATCCTTGCTGAACGTTTGAGGATGTGTGTAGAAGAATTTGTTTTTGAGTTTGAGGGGCATAAAATTCAAATCACGGCCAGTTTTGGTGTAACACATTATGTTTCTGAAACGCGCTCATTGCAAAAGATGATTCAGTTCGCAGACAAAGCACTTTATTTGTCAAAACAACAAGGCCGAAACAAAGTGACTTCTTATAATCCAACGGTTGACGAGAATTAATAAAATCCCATCTGATAAATTATTCGATAAGGCAGCAAACGTTGGATGCCCACTTTTCGAGTCTTCAGCGGAGTTAGTCTAAAAGTTTGTGCCTTCGCTAATGACAAATGATTGGGTTGTTCATTCTAGTTGAGGAGCAAAATAAATTTACAGGAGTGTGATTTGCAAGAATATAGATTTGCTTCAAGTAATGAAACAGCATGTACTGTCGGTGTAATCCATTTCGAGAGCGGGATGTTCTTCTTCAAGAATCGTGATTTGGAGAATAAGTATCATCTCAATCAACTCACTGTGTACCATTCAACTCCCGAATTCCAAGCCTTGAAGGGTGTCAATCTCAATTCAGGCGAATTGGAAGGTGTAGCATTTGGAGTTAATCGCCACAAGGTTTGCGTCGCAAATACGCATGTGGAATCAACCCCTGATGTGACCTATGACGTTCTTTGCGAACGGTTGCTAGCGCAAGTGCAGGCTAAAAGTGATATTCCCCAGGTTGTGCAAGATTTTATGAGTAAGAATGATGTGCAGGGGGGACGCATCCTGGTTTCAGCGCCAGGCTGGACCTATCTCGTAGAGGTGTTCAAAGAAACCTTTCAAATTCAAGCAGTTGAGGGCAGCATCGCCATTACAAATAATTTTTCGCTCATCTCTTACCAGGCAAATCGGCCAAAGATTCACGAGCAAAGCTCGCTCAAGCGCCTGGAGGTCGCCAAAAATATGATAGGTACAATTTCCACCATTGGGGATTTAAAGAGCATGCTGCGGTCGCATGTCCCTGAGAAGGGGGAGTTATCCATTTGTAACCATCAAGAAGGTGGCGGGGGTACAGAGAGTAGTCATATCGTCCAGATTCAGGGGGACTATGTTGGATGGTCTTCGCTGCTTGGATACCCCTGCGAGAATGACTATCGCACTGTGCAGTTATTCCAATAATCGCACCATAATTATCCGAATGGGGTGATATATATTAAGTTAAAAATAATTTCGTAAGTAGTTACGCACTTCGAGCGGATTGGGCTGGTAATTGGGGGGGGGGGCTACGCCCCCACC
>CAYWIC010000002.1:71044-76586 GCA_964458115.1 uncultured Anaerolineales bacterium
TAAAATATTTTTTTTTTTTTTCTCCCTCTTTCGGGGGGTTTGGGGGGGGTTTTGGGGGGGGGGCCGCCCCCCCCCCCCCCCTTATCCCCCCCCCAATCCGCTCGAAGTGCGTAACTACTAATCGTATCGAAAGGAGAATAAGATGAATATCGTATTATGGGTTTTTCAAGCTTTATTAGGTGTCTATTTTCTATTTGTTGGGGTGACCCACTTCACCCTGCCACCCACATTGCCAGCTCAAATGAGCTGGATGTACGAACTCTCGCCGACTTTGCACATGATCAGCGGCACCGCAGAGATTCTCGGCGGATTGGGTCTGATCCTACCTGGATTGACAAAAATCCAGACGCGTCTAACTCCGCTGGCAGGAGCCGGTTTGGTCTTGGTAATGGTTGGCGCACTGACCTGGCACATTCAGCGGGGCGAAATGCAAAATGTTGCCTTTAATGTCATTCTGGCACTTCTGGTTGGCTTCGTCGCTTACGGCCGTTGGCGCCTCAGCCCCCTGGCAGATCGAAGCGCAACGTAGCGGCTACACAAGTCTGAAAACGGAATATAATGGCGGTGCAGAAATTTACTTCAGCACCGCCATTGTTTCTTTAAGTGATTTTCTCGCCAAATAACAATAACCTGCGGGAGGCTCCTCTTAAACCCCCTGCAGATTATTGGCGAACTTAGCGAGAGTACCACTTATCCAATATTATTTGAATATCAGATTTGAAAGGCTAAGATTCGCCATGTCCGAAGCCAAACGATTTAACCCATCGAATATGCATTTCAGTTTAGGTTTACCTGAATGGGCCGTCGAAGAGTTAAATGGGCTGCCCGCTTACATGCCTACACATGAGCACCGCATGGCGGCGGTGATCGAATTTTCACGCCTGAATTTCCAGCACAATACCGGCGGACCGTTCGCGGCTGGGATCTTCGAGCGAGATTCGGGCAAGCTAATCGTAATAGGCGTCAACCGCGTGGTGCCATTCAATTGTTCCTCGGCCCATGCCGAAGTGATGGCAATTTCATTAGCACAAAAACGACTTGGCACTTATGACTTGGGTGGTCTTGGGATGGAAACCCATGAGATCGTGGTCAACTGGCGCCCGTGCGTGATGTGTTTTGGCGCTGTGCTTTGGTCTGGCGTGCGCTCACTGGTCATCGCCGGGGCTGGCCCCGAATTGGAGCAAATCACCGGTTTTGATGAAGGCCCCTTGACCCCAGCCTGGCGAGAAGAATTAGCCCGTCGCGGCATTGGTCTGGTCGAGGATGTGCTGCGTGAAGAGGCCATTCAGGCCTATAAGGAGTTTGCTGCCAGCCAGCAATTCGTTTACAACGCCCGATTGGGTGAGGATGAATAGCAATAATCCGAAGAGGAGAATCTTATGGCCGAAGATGGTGTATTTCGTTTGATTCAGGCTTTGGTATTTATTGCCTTTATTGCCAATCGGGCGTATTACAATCGCAAATATCCCCCAGCTGAAGAGGACACAATCGAAAAACAATCCGAGGGCACGCTCACAAAAATCGCCAATTCGCTCTCGTTAGTTGCATTGATATTACTGCTCGTTTACCTGATTGTTCCAAAATATCTCTCTTGGGCCTCACTCCCGCTACCGACTTGGGTGCGTTGGATCGGGGTGTTTCTCACATTGGACGGATTTGCACTACTGTATTGGTCTCATGCTGCGCTAGGCAAAAACTGGAGCGATCAACCCCGCATATCACAAGATCAGAGATTTGTGTCGAATGGCCCCTATCGCTGGGTACGACATCCGATATACACTGCGTTTGTCGCCATTTTAGGATCAACGTTGCTCATCACAGCCAACTGGTTGGTTGGCGGCCTTTGGTTATTTATCACTATTGTAGATATATTGTCTCGGATCAAGTTCGAAGAAGAAAAGATGCTTGAGCAGTTTGGTGATGAGTATGAAGCGTATCTCCAAAGGACGGGGGCGCTCATTCCGCGCCTTATGAAATCCAATCCCAAATTCTGAATATCTCAAGACTGGTGCAGTGTTGAGTTGGTTTCTGTTGATTTTCCCTCACCCCCAGTCCCTCTCCCCAAGGGAGAGGGGAGGCGAGCGCAGCGAGACGGGTGAGGGATGGAATTCCGAATTTCCTTTAAGAATTTCAATCAGTTTGACTTGCTGTTGAAATGAAACGTGGGGGCTAATGATCAGGAATCTAAATCCCACTTTTGTACTAAAAAATTCCGCATTTACGCTGATTTATGATAGAGTATACCCAGGCCAAAAATACACCCAAATTTTTGGCTCCAACACTTTAGCTGAGGAAACGGAGTTGATATGAGCAACAACAAAATTGCTATTGTAACGGATAGCTCAGCGTATATTCCTGAGAGCGCTCTTAAAGGGCTGGATGTTTACGTAATCCCCTTGTGGCTTTTGTGGGAAGGGCAGAGCTATCAAGATGGCGTGGATATCGATCCAGAAACTTTCTATCAACGCTTGAAGAAAGCCAAATCTTTGCCCACCTCCTCCCAGCCCACCGTATCTGAATTTGAGAGCTTCTTCGAGGGTGTATTCAAAAATGCAGATGCCATCGTCAACGTACTGGTTTCGGCCAAGATCAGTGGCACCATCGACAACGCCACACAAGCCATTGCCAGGATGCCCGATCGGGAGATTCGCCTGGTGGACGCCTATTCGAGCTCCATGGGACTGGGATTCTCTGTACTAGCTGCGGCACGCGCGGCTGCAGTAGGACAACCCATCGATGAGGTGGTGGCGGCAGCAGAGACCATGCGAGATGCGGTGAACTTCCTCTTTGTGGTCGACACCCTCGAATACCTGCACAAGGGCGGCCGCATTGGTGGCGCTAAGCGTCTGTTGGGGACAGCTTTGAAGGTCAAACCGATTTTGCAATTCATCGATGGCCAGATCGACTCCCTCACTCAGGAGCGCACCAATCGCAAGGCCATTGCCAAGATCTTGGATATTGCCGAAGAGCGGTTAGGTGGAAAAGCGATGATGGAAGCGGCCTTGGTAGATATCGACTGCCCTGTTGAAGGGGATATCGTCGCCAATATGGTCGAACAGCGCTTCGCACCATCGATTGTTCACCGCTCGACGGTCAGCCCAGTAGTGGGAACGCATGTAGGCCCTGGGGCAATTGGCTTCGCTTTCTACGCTGAGGAATAGGTAGGCGCGGGGGCGATCTGACCAACCTCAAAGGTGGTCTGTGCCTCCCGAACAGGGTCCAATATTCTTTGGAGGAGGTCTGCATGGCTATCTTACCCGAAGATCTGATCAAGCTTCTCTTCGCTGTGATCGCTGGGGGATTGATCGGTGCAGAACGCGAATTCCGTCACCGGGCAGCGGGTTTTCGAACGATCATTTTCATTTGTTTGGGATCGACCATTTTCACGATGCTCTCTTTGAAATTGGGCGGCGAAGTTTCGCCAGTGCGCATCGCCGCGCATATGGTCACCGGTGTGGGATTCTTGTGCGCTGGAGTGATCCTAGAAAAAGGCCGGCGCATCGTTGGTTTGACCACCGCCTCGACCATCTGGCTGACAGCGGCCTTGGGGATGGGCATTGGCGGCGGGCATTTTGCCCTTATCCTGGCAGCTTTAGTTGCTGCGATGTTGATCTTATGGCTCTTCCCGCGCGTCGAAGATTGGATCTACAATGTCCATGAAGTTCGCACGTACGAAGTCATTTGCCATGTCGATCCCACCAGACTCAAAAAACTCGAAAGCATGTTCCGAGAATGCGGCTTGGAGGTCAAAAGTCACAAGTTGATAAAAGAAAGCGCCGAGATGGTATGTGTCATCAAAGCGGATGGCTCGCCAGATAGTCACGAGCAAGTGATGGAGAACTTGTTCAATGATGAGAGAGTAAAACAGTTTCATTACTAACTATGAGCATACACGATAACATTATGCAAAAGATCATGCTTGACGTGGGGGACGGGGAAGATAAATTCCTGGTTCCACCCCCAGTTTTTCTGACCATGCAAGGAGAGTTCCTCGCCCTGGATTTGGAGGCGGGAACGATAAAGGTTCGTTTTCCGGTGCTCGAAGCGTATCTCAACCCCTTTGGTACTATGCAAGGAGGCATGCTCGCTGCAGCGGCGGATAACACCATCGGGCCCTTGAGTTTCTTGATCGCACCTGCCAATGTCACTCGTAAACTGGAGATGAAGTACAGCCAGCCGGCGACCTTAGAGACTGCTGATATTTTCGTAGATGCTGAATTGATCGATCGGCAGGATCGCCGATTGTTCTTCAAGGCGCTAGTCTTGGATAAAGGAGGACAAACCTTAGCGAAAGCCAAGGCAACGCATTGGATTATCTAAAACGATTGATGTCATTGCGAGGACCCTGACCCCGCCGAAGGCGCGCCTCTGGCGAGGGGGTCGAAGGGGACGAAGCATTCTTATACTTTGTGAAGGGAATTTCAGATTGCTTCGCTCGCAATGACAAACCAAGGTTGAAAAAATGCAAACCATCGAGTACCAGCGTGGATCATTCTCCATCAGTACCCATAAATCGAAACTAAACGTGGACGTGATTCATGAATATCTGAGCCAGCGCTCTTATTGGGCGCAGGGCCGCCCTCGAGCGTTGGTAGAGAAGACCATCCAGAATTCCTTGTGCTTTGGAGTTTATCGAGATGATCAACAAGCCGGTTTTGCTCGGGTGGTCTCCGACTGTGCGACCTTTGCCTGGTTGTGTGATGTTTTTATTCTCGAACCCTTCCGAGGTTTGGGCTTAGGCAAATGGTTGATCGAGAGTGTGGTTGCTCATCCAGAGCTTCAGGGATTGAAGATATTTTTGTTGGTTACCCAAGATGCTCAAGAGCTGTACAGCAACTATGGCGGTTTTATCCCGTTGACCGAGCCTGAACATTGGATGGCCCGCCCGCGCATGGATCAAAGAGCATGAAATGACTATTTCGCAACCATCTACGGCGAAAAAACGTAATTGGCTGTACGCGCTGCTCTACGTTTTCTTGATCATCATCAGTATGATCCCCCCCTATGCTGAGAAGCCATACGCTCCTGAGGATACGCAAGATGTGATCGTCAATCTATTGATGGTGGCAACGGAGCCCTATACCTGGCTAGGCCAAATTTTGCACATCGGAATTTTGTTACTGATCATATTGATGGTGATTTACCGGGAAGGAATGGGGCGGATTTGGGCTGCGTTTATGGGGGTGAATTTCATAGTGATCGCCATTGTCCAGGGCATGGGCCATACCGAGAAATACGGCTTTGTCGTCCATAGCGGCTCGCTGATTTCCGCCTCTCTTTTGGGAATAGGCTGGATCGTGGCTGCATTCCGGGGGACGTTGAGGACCAGCTTTGATGGGGTGCCCAGGTGGCGCTATTTCTTGTTCCCATTGGCTTTGCTGGTTTATTGGGCTCCATACAATGAGCTGATTTTGCCTGATTTCAATCCCTGGCGTTTGCTGACCACACCGGACTGCGGCCTGACATTTTGCTTCACAACACCTGTGTTCCTGTACCTGCTGATCTTGTTCTATCCAGGGGTTGACCCCCTGGCATATCGCGC
>CAYWIC010000003.1:0-70467 GCA_964458115.1 uncultured Anaerolineales bacterium
CCGTCTCGGTGACGAAGTAATACTTGCCCGTGCTCGGGTCTTGCACTACAGCAGGAGGACTTGTCACTGGATTGCCGTCTTCATCTACTACCACGGGGTTACCATCCTCGTCTGAGTAGATCTTCATCCCCTCTGTGGAGGGTTTGTAAGAAGATATTTCGTACTTGGAAAGCTTGTTAGGGTCTGAAACTGTGCCGTCTTCTTTGACCGGTAAATCATCGCCTGGATACACGGCGTAGTACTTTCCTTGGAAATAAACGATCTTGGGAGGGCTTTCAACTGGATTACCATCTTCATCCACAACGGAAACGTTGCCTTCCGAGTCTTCTTTGACGTACCAGTTCTGTGCCTCGCCAGCGCCTTCATCGCCATCTTCGCCCTCCGCGGGAGCATCTGGATCGCCTTCCGCGTCCCCTTCTGATTCCATCTCACCTGCCATGCCATCTTCACCCAAACCGGCTTCCTCGATACCCACTACAAGAAACTCGCCATCTTCTGTGACCAGCATTCGCTCTTCCAGGGATACCAGCATTTCACCATCCTCACCACGGAGGGCAGCTTCTTCCATTCCCAACCCAAGGTCATCGGTTGAGGGAGGTGGATCGCCTCCTGGGGAGGGGTTCTCGGCGGGATAGGGAAAAGGATGTGGACCGGGCTCAGGGCTTTGTGCCACATTTCCATCGACTCCCGGACTCAGTCCCCGCGCATCGTCAGCCACATTGCCATCGAAGCCAGGGCTGAGGTCTTGAGCATCACCAGGGATTACACCATCAAGCTCAAAGTTTGGAGGTGAAGGATCTGTGCCGGGTTCAGGATCTTCGGCGACAGTTACAAGGTCTGGTCCTGGCCCGCCGCCACCAGGCTCATCTGGGACTTCGATGGCATTGCCAATCGCGTCATCCGGTGTGGGAGGAGTCCCGCCCGGCTCAGGAGATTGAGCAATACCAGCTCGCCCTTCTACTTCAGGAGGCGGAGGAGGGTCGCCAGGATCCTTATGTCCAGCGACATTGTCATCAATCCCACCATCAATTATTCCACCTTCTTGGTCTTCTCCTTCACTATGGATTACCCCCCTTGCATCCACATAGTATTCACCCTCCTCGGGTTCACCAGGCGAAGTGCTGAGTTCTGGTTCTTCCTCTACAGGATGGTCGTCCCTGTCGACAGTTCCATCAGATTCAACAGCAGATTTGACCTGAACGCTCTCGGGAACCTCGACCACATCCGCTGGAGTAGGTTCCGCCAGGATACGATCATCGTCACTTGTCCCAAGCCAGCCACTATCGCCCTCTGGCACTCCTGGATTGGCGCCGAATGTCGCTCCGCCTTCTTCGGCCCTATCATCCCAGACCTCAGGTGTTCCGACTGCCTCCTGTGGTTCCTCTGGGGATGATTCGTCCGACGGCTCCACGGCTTCAGTTAGTACGCTCTCGACCGCCTCCGCCTGTTCATAATCTTGAGTCTCTTCTACGCGGGCACCAGGTTCATGAGCTGCTTCTTCGAGGGTACGCTCTTCAGCGCCCTCAGTTGACTCAACCGCCTCGGGGGTTTCCGGGGCTTCTGGGGCTGCTTCCGATTGGGTGTTTTCCAGCTCATCCATTTCTATCTCCAAAACTATTATTTAAAGTACCTCTTGCTCTTCCAGGTTTGCTCCCGGGAGGCTGCCTCCCTTACCAGGATTTTCAGCTACATTGCTACCTGGGCCAGGAGTTTCCGCAGGACGCGGGTAGGGGCTCGGGCCATCATCGGGATCTTCAGATTTTTTCCCAAAACCAGGGTCTGGATTGATCGCAAAGCTACCATCTGGTTCAGGAGTGAGACCAAAAGCATCATCCTGGATTTGAAAAGTGTTCGCTAGCTCAGGTTCTTCAGCAAAATTGCCATCAACGCCAAGACTGAGGCCGGGCTCGGAATTAAGTTCCAGCTCAAGGTTAGGACCTTCGGGATCAGGGGGGTCATTTGTCTCAGCCACATTGCCATCTACCCCAGGGCTGAGACCTCGGGCATCTCCGAGATCTGAGCGTTCAGGCCCAAGGTTTGGCCCCTTGGGATCAGGAGGATCATTTGTCTCTGCCACATTGCCATCAAACCCAGGGCTGAGGCCGGGCTCGGAATTAAGATCCAGGTCTAGGTTAGGGCCTTCAGGGTCAGGGGGGTCATTAGTTTCAGCTACATGATTGGGCCCTGGGCCACTACCGCCAGGTTCGATAGGGAGTTCGACTTCATTGCCATCAACACCAGGGCTGAGATCTTGGGAATCACCTTGCTCTTCTTTAGCCGGATTGAACACGGGGAGCGGTAATCCCTCAACCTGTTCTCGACCTGATTCGTCCAAAATGGTTTGTTCTTCGAGTGCTTCTCCTTCTTGAGCTGAATCTACCAAAGTTATGGGCAACTCTTCTGCGCTGGGAGGGGTCTCGTCATAGCCGATTGCATTAGGCGTTTCCGAATCATCTTCTAAAGCTGGCTCAGGTATCGGTAACGGCAACACACCCCCGTGCTCTCCACCTTCATCAGCAGGTTGAGGCAAAGGCAGCGGCAGCTCCCCAACGGATGCTGCCTGCGCGGCTTCGACTGCTTCAGACAGTGCACTCTCTACGGCCTCAGCTTGCTCAAAGGTTTGCGTCTCTTCAATTACAGCACCGGGTTCGTGAGTAACATCATCCAGAGATTGTGCTTCTGCAACCTCTTCGACTTCAACAACTTCCGCTGCCTCAGCGGCATCACCAGCATCCAGGTTATCCTCGGGTTGGGTGATTTCTAATTCGTCCATTGAAATGCTCCTACTAGACCCTAAGGGTTTACTTACCAAATATCAGACGCTAGATGTTTTGTTTTGCAGATATTATGTGTTTATTGGTAATCTTAAAACCCTTAGGGTCTCACGTTTATGACAAATGCTTCTGAGGGATCTTATAGGCCAGGACATAGGCCAAACCGCCAGGGTTGAGATCCCTCCAAACAGCGTGAACGACCTTCTGCATCAATTGCTGGTGCGCATCGCTGAGCAGTTCCTCGGACACTGTAGCTTTCGCTTCGCTGAAGCGCTTTTCAACCTCAGCTGCAAAGAAATCGAAGGCTTCTTGCGTCATTTCACCCAGGGCAGATTGATCATTCTCAGCAACAGCATAACCGGCGACTGCGGAGCGTGCATCCGTCAACAGCGTACCGCGATATTCTTCATCATCGATCGCTTTGCTGATGATCTCAACAACAGATCGCTCAGACGTGTCCATATCCGCGAAATCCGGGGCGGGCTGTAAGTTTTCATGAATGCCGTCATCTTCCATGGCCTCATTGCCGCTTGGGAATTTCTCATCCCATGCCGGTTTAGGGATTGGCACAGGGAGCACACCACCTACTTCATCTGCGCTGGCTCCCATATCTTCTTCCTGAGCCGGTTTGGGGATGGGGATCGGCAGTGTTCCCAACTCTTCACTCTCTGAGCTACCCGCGACACCCTGCTCTGGTGAAGGGATCGGCTCCATGTTGACACCCAGCTCATCGGCACCACCCCTGCCAGAGACCTCGACCTTGACATCATCAGGGGAAAGTCCCGTTTGGCCGCTCATATCTGGGGGCGGTGGCGGATCATGAGGGTCGCTAGCTACTTGTGCGGGAACAGGTCCGGGAAGATTGATGGGGGTGGCATCTTTACTGCCCTCGCCATCATCCTCACCGGAGGATTCGCTCAATTCGGAAGGATCCATCATGCCGGGGTCATCGCGGTCAACGGTGTCATCATCTCCAGCAAGTTCGAACTCCATGCCTTCCGGCACTTCAGCGACACTTGCGGGGCCGGGATCCCCAGGTTTCTCAGCCATTTCCATCGTTTGGTGAGGTTCTTCCAAGATGCCGCTTCCCGGGGGCAAATCATCACGGTTGGGGCCGCTGATGAGCTGCATATCGTCGCCTTCTTCCTCGGCGACCGGGCCAGGCAAGTTGATGGGTGTAGCTTCATCTTTTCCATCGTCGTCGCCATCGGCAAGTTCGAACTCGATGCCCTCGGGGATCTCGGCCTGCTCAACGATGCCGCGATCTTCCAGCTTCTCTGCCATCTCGACCGACTGGTGCGGTTCTTCTAAGATGCCGGTACCATCAGGCAAATCATCGCGGTTGGGGCCGCTGATCAACTGCATATCGTCGTCTTCTTCCTCGGCGACAGGGCCGGGCAGATTGATGGGCGTGGCTTCATCTTTTCCATCGTCGTCGCCATCGGCAAGTTCGAACTCGATGCCCTCGGGGATCTCGGCCTGCTCAACGATGCCGCGATCTTCCAGCTTCTCTGCCATCTCGACCGACTGGTGCGGTTCTTCTAAGATGCCGGTACCATCAGGCAAATCATCGCGGTTGGGGCCGCTGATCAACTGCATATCGTCGTCTTCTTCCTCGGCGACAGGGCCGGGCAGATTGATGGGCGTGGCTTCATCTTTTCCATCGTCGTCGCCATCGGCAAGTTCGAACTCGATGCCCTCGGGGATCTCGGCCTGCTCAACGATGCCGCGATCTTCCAGCTTCTCTGCCATCTCGACCGTTTGGTGCGGTTCTTCTAATATGCCGCTGCCCGGGGGCAGATCCTGGGGATCAGGTCCGCTTTCTGGAACGTCTTCTTCACCAGTCTCGGGGGTGGGGATAGGAACAGGCGTACCGCTGGTCTGTTCAGCCGTTTCAACAGCTTCACTTAAAGCACTTTCGACTGCTTCGGCCTGTTCGAATGTTTGAGTCTCTTCAACACGGGCACCGGGATCGCTGGCTGCATCTTGCAGTGCTTGCTCCTCGGCTGCATCCTGGACTTCGCCGGTTTCGGTTATCTCGATTGCCTCGGCGGTATCCGCGCTTTCTGGGGTTTCTTCGGGTTGGGTAATTTCTAGCTCAGTCATCGGTCACTCCTTTTTGACTAACATTAGCTTTCTCACTTATAGTCGCCGATACCGATAAAGAAGTAACAATTCTTGAAAATTGATATGCGCGGGACCACGCCCTATACAGATCTATTTTTCAGACGTTTTGATGTTTTGGTAATGCTGAATAAGATCCTGATTCATGGCCTGGAATTTGCGAATCTGCTCTTCGGGGAATCGATAACGGGATTTTGCTGTGGCCAGAGCAACCAGGCAATAGGACAGGTTTCCAAGATGGTCGGCGCTGATATGCCATTTGCCTGTCTGGAAAATGTTGAGCAGGTGATTCAGCGTGAAGCGCCAGACAACCTGGACGGGCTGACGCTGTTGGGGAGGGCGGGCGTTATCCACTTCGAGGAGATTTTGAAGCTCATCGAAGTTCGGCTCGCTGATCAGGGAAAAATACCCGTAGCGACAGGGGGCTTCGCAAATAAGGCAGCCGCGCTTGCGATGCAGACGGTTGACTTCTTTGGCGCGGCCTGGGAGTTTTGCCAGTTGGCGCATTTGTTCCTGAAAAGCGCGGCATTCATCTGGAGACGAATCAGCTCTCAGGGCTGCACGTGCCAGCCCAATTACAAGTTCGCTCTCCGGGTCGCGGCTGGCCTGGTGAAACGCGACGATCAGCCGCGATGCAGCCTCCACCGCCAGGGGCCAGGCTTCCCCAAAATCCCCTTTCACAGAAGGCAGTTCAGCCACCCGTTTGGGCGGGATTAAAGAGAGCAGGTTGAGGTAGATGATGGTCTGTTTAACTTGTGCGGCGGAGATTTTGTTACTCATTGTCACTCCAGACTACTGCAATTTCTGCATCGGTGTATAAGCCACTTTGACCCAGGAAGCCATATCATCCTGAATTCCGCAAACGATGGCCTGTCCAACTTTGAGACGGGCGATGACCTTGGCTTGATCCTCGGTCAGGGCTAGGGCACCTGCCATGGCCTGACGGTCGTCGGCAGCCACCAAGCGGTGGATGATCTTGAGATTGGTATTCTTGATGGCGTCAGGCACCAGCTTGGCGGGCACCTGGTCGATGATGGCCATACCCTGGCCATAGGCGCGGATCTCGGCCAGGATGTCGGCGAACATCTCGCCCATTTTGGCCTGAGGATTGGCTGAGTCGGAGCGCTGAGGGGCGGAGCGCAATACGCGGTGGGCCTCCTCGATGATCGCCAGATGGCGCAGCTCACTGGATTCGGGGGAGCCAAGACTCTCATGTTGGGCCTGGCGGTATTCATACATGAAGTTCAACAACAGTGCCATGGTGAAGCATTTATCAGCGTCATCGCCGAGATACTGCAAATTGACCACCACCGGGCGGTCGAAGAGATCGGCCCAGGGCGTAGAGAAAGGCTGGTCGTAGAGCTGGCCTTTCCAGCCGCGCAGCAAGCTGCCGATGCGCGTGCGCAAAGCGGCAGTGATATTGGCCGTAATGCGCTCTTCGTAACCCTTGCCGCGAACCAATCCAGAAATGCGGTTGTGGAGCTGTTCCAGGGTGGGTCGGCCGATGCCATCGGGGGGCAATTTTTCTTCCAGCCAGCCCTGGCTGTCATAGAGATCGACTAGGGCTTCCTCGAGAATCACGGGCAGGATTTCGTACATGGGGAAGCTGGCATTGAAGATCGATTTCAACCGGTCCAGGTGAGGCATCACCTGGGTGGTAGCGCCGGGGATCTGGACGATATCGAAGGGATTGAGTTGCAACTGTCCCAGAGGCTGGCCACCCCATTCACTGCGTCCTGGCATATAGACAGCGATCTCACGGTCAAAGGTTTTCGCCTTGTTGTAGGCCAGCGCCAACTGCACGTACTCGTCCTTGGCTGGCTCGATGACCAGGAAGTTCTTGCCGCTTTCCATCAATTCGCTGATGATGCGACGGCAGGTGTTGGATTTGCCGCTGCCGGTGATACCGGTAATAAAGATATGTCGCGTCAGGGAATCGAGATCGACATCGTAGCCCAATCCTTCGATCTCTTCACCGCCCTCCAAAATATTGCCCAGGCTGAGAAGATTGGCTGGATCTTCCGGCACCGGAGGGTTGAGGCTGAAGAAGGCCGTGGGCTGCATGGGCATGCCTGGCATTTCACGGAGGGGCAGGTTTGCCAGTAACGAAAGTTCTTCAGTGTTCATAGGGGTGGTCAACCCCTCGAAGGCCCCCCCAATAGGATGTTGAATAGAAGTGCCTTCTTCAGGAGCAAATAACTTCAGCGGTGGCTGATAGAAGGTATCCAAAGCCACCTGGGCTTGACCATCCCATACCGGGGAAAGGTCGTGGACGCGCATGGGCTCGAATGATGTCTTTTCGCCAGAGACCAGGGCTTTGAGCTGCGCCTGGCCTTGAGCAGCGGTCTCGCCCTGGTCGCTGATCAGGTAGACGCCGACATTCCAGCAGCCCTGAGATTTGGCAGCTTCGAAACGCTCCACGGTTTGAGTGAGCAGTTTCTCGCAGGCCTCAGCATGACGATTGAGGTACTCACGTCCAAAGGAGAGTGACTCGCTGGAGGTTGCTCCCTCAGAGCTGGACGTCCCTGAGGAACGCCCAGTAGTCTGCGACTCGCTTTGTGAAGCTCCCCTAACAGCGGAACTGCTGGTGGAAGGGAGCAGTTGGCCGAACATGCCCAACATGCCGGATAGCAAGAAGGGTCCGCCAGTAGCAACCAACAAGGCCGATACCGCCCCGAAACCAACGCCTTTGAGTCCCTTGGTCAGGCCACGGGATTTGGCCATTTCTGTACCCAAGACACCCTTGCTGGCACCTTTGGTCTGACTTTCCGACCTGCCTGTGGTTTGCCCTGAGGATACAGATTCGCTTTCTGTTCGAGAAAGGCTCTCCGAGGTGCCGCTGCTGTGGCTGCGGTTGAGGGTCGCTTTGGTGAAGGCGTGCACCTGGCCGGAAAGGGTGTGACAAGACGAAATGATCTCCCCGACTTCGCTCTCGGGCATCGGCTCGGCAACGACCATATAGAGATAGGGCTTGCCGCGCAGCCCGCGCATAAAGCGGTCTAGGCTCTGAGGGTGGGAGGCCGGTCTCTCGGCTTTCTTGATCGAAGGGATGCCGGTAAAGGCGCGCGCGTGGCGGTAGGTGCTCAGGGGGACATGCACGCGCTGGGCGATCTGATGGTAATCATCAACCAGCTTGACGCGCGTCCCAGGCCAATTGGAGCACAGGAACTGCCCTAACTGATCAGCGAACAGGCGCGGCTGGGTGCCGTGCTCCCGTGCGACCACCCCGATATAGATGCGGTTGCGCATCCCATCGCTGGAGATCATGAAGACCAGGGCAAAGCGCGGGTCGTGACAGGCTGCCAGCGAGGTCTGGATGGCAGTGAAGTACTCGCTCATATCCTCGGTGACCGGCTTGCCGACCTGCTCTAATTCCAAAATTGCCAGATCAGGCTGCTGTGAGATTTCTTCATCTCCCGAAATGCGCACATAATCATTCTCGAAAATTGGGCCATCTAAATAATCACGACCCAGCGTGAAGAGCAAGGACTTGGAGAGGGCGTCGCCAGCCTCCATGAGCATTTCAGGTGTCAAGTCTTCCGGGATGGCAGAATCGGTTTGGAGTATGAGGGATTCATCAGTCATGGGAAATATCCAATATGGAGTAGGTAAAATGGTATCAGGTGATTAGTTCATGGGGTTCAGGTTTTGTGTAACCCTAATGCCCAATACCTGCTACCCAATCAACGAATACTCAAAGTAAACATTCGATCCCCGAAACGAATTTCGTCGCCTACTTGCAAATATTGCGGCAATTGGGGTTGGATCCGCTCTCCATTCACAAACGTACCGTTGGTGCTGCCCAAATCGACGATTTCAGGAGCCTCGGCCGTTTGGCGCAGTTCAGCGTGGTTGCGGGAAACCTTGTCGCTCTCCAGCCAGACCTGGCATTCGCGAGCGCGGCCCACTTTGGTTACACTGAAGTTCAATGGATAAACTTTGCCATCGGGTGAGATTAACTGCAATCCAGTCTTGGAGACAGGATCATTTGATCGGTCAGAATCAACCTTAGGAGGTGGTTCGATAACTAGGCTGGCGCCGGGTTCCAGGGTTCCCATGGAGCTACCATATGCCAGCCCAACCCCGCGCACTACGATCTCGTCGGGGTTATCTGCCAATACAACTTTACCCTCCCCAAAGCGTTGCCTTAGATGCCGCACGATACTGAACAATTGCACTCCACCCCCCACCAAAGCCACCTGACCGATATCTTGATCGGCCAGCCCGATAGCATCGATGGCCTTGACAATCATAGACTGGAAGGCCTGATCTAAATGTCCGGCGATCCGATTGAATGCCTCTTGATCGAGCTTGACCAGGCGTCGAAAGACCTGGCCATCCCGTAGCACCAGGGTGATCATACGTTGGGCGTTGATTTCACCCTCACCATCGCTACTGTGCAGCAACCGGCGACTAAGTGATTCCTTCAGCCGCTGGGCGTAGATGCGCATAGTCGCCATTGCAGAAGGATCATCAGCCAACGCAGATGCGGGCACATTGAGCTCATCGGCCAGGTGTTTGGCCATCTCGGCATCATAAAGACCGCCACCAAATGGCTCACCATAGCGTCCTAGGTAGAGCAGCTCGCCGGTTCGGGGATCAAGTTGACCGGCGACGATGTCGGTGGTGCTGCCGCCCACATCGACGATCAGCGTCACGCCACCACGGCTGCTATTCAAGAGGCCCTGGCGCTTTAGGCTCAAAATGGCACCCTCGGGTTCAGGGACAAATGCAATTTGGGAGTGAACGTTTTCCGGAAAGCAGGTCAAGACCAGGGCTTTGAAATCTTCCAGGATCGCCCCTTTTTGATCATGATTCCAATGCACCGGGTAGGCAAAGGCAAAGCGAACACTTTCATCGAAAGCGCTGGCCCGCCACTTTTCCGCCCGAATCTGCTCAACCACAACCTCGAGCAACATGCGAGTGAACTCCAAGGCCTGGGCATGGGTGTAGCGCTTCTGGTGCGGCAGCGGGTTGGCTTCTAAATGCGCGCCAATGCAGGGTTTGAAATATTCTCGCACGCGCTCGCGGGCATTCTCATCCTCCAGTTGACCCTGTGAGACCTCCCCAAAGCATTCAACAGCCGACCCTTCAGGCGTCAGGGTCAGAATTGCGGGTAATTTTCTCTCGGAGAAACTGGTCAATGGCGAGGGTTGAGGATCCCCCAAAATGTGGATCACATTGCCATCCAGGCGATATCCCACCCGGTACAATCGCCAGTTCGTCGCCCCGCAATCCAAGGCGAAGAGTGTCACTTGTTTGCCATTGGCCATGAAATCTCGCTTGTTGATACGTACGAATTTATTTCGTTAGTCCTCTGAATAAACAAACCAGAGTTTCCGCCGGAATATAAGGGGATGGTGGTTTCACCACCATCCCCTTATATTCCGGCGAGAACCTCGCGCGCCTTTTTCAGCAGAACCGTTCGTGATGTATGAAACTAATCTTATTATACACACAGATTCGTTCATAATTCTCAAAAATCCCAACAAAATACTTACAGAATTGGAATCGTACGGGGCATTCCCGAGTGAATTCTTGTATAATAATTACGGGAACGATCTAGCCATCGAACACAGACATCGTGACTGCGGGAGGCACGCATATGGCAAGTCTAACCGGGACAATGCTAGGGAAGTACCAAATCATCGAGCGCTTAGGTCGCGGGGGTATGGCAGAAGTCTACAAAGCCTATCATCCTCAACTCGAGCGCTACGCGGCAGTCAAAGTGCTGCATGGATTCCTAGCTGAGGGGCAAGATTTTCAAGCCCGCTTTCAACGCGAGGCCAAGGCCATCGCCGCGCTGCGGCATCCCAACATCGTGCAGATATACGACATCGATACGTACGATGAGAACTATTTCATGGTGATGGAATTCATCGATGGCGGCACCCTCAAAGACCGCTTGCTCCAAGCCAGTGGGCCCTTGGCCATCCGCGAGATGGCGCATATTTTCCGGGAGATTGCCTCCGCCTTGGATTATGCCCATCGCCAGGGAGTGCTGCACCGCGATATCAAACCCGCCAACGTGCTCCTCGATCAATCTGGACGAGTTGTGCTGACCGATTTTGGCATCGCCCGCATCGTTAGCGAGACGCAGTTCACCGTCACGGGAACCCTGGTGGGCACCCCCGCCTATATGTCCCCAGAACAAGGCATGGGGCTGAACATCTCCACCCCCAGCGATATCTATTCTTTAGGCATCATCCTTTACGAAATGGTCACTGGCAAAGTTCCGTTCGATGCCGATACCCCCCTAGCTGTGATCCACAAGCATATCAACGAACCGCTGCCCTCACCGCGCACCATCCGGGATGACATCCCCCAGGTTTTAGAAACCGTCATCGTCAAAGCCCTGGCCAAGGAGCCGGGTGAACGCTTCCAGTCCGCGGCTGAACTGGTCCAAGCAGCCGAGGCCGCCTTTGCCGATTTCACCAAGGTGACCATGGCTGAAACGCAAATCGAAACTCCAAAGTGGGATGCTCAACCCGACCCCGAAGTTGCTCCTGAACCCGAGCAAACCATTGCCTCCAGGTCAACTATCGCCATGGAACCTGAGGAAAGCTCGCCACCAACCCTCACATCGAAACCTACAGTCGCTATGCACCAGGAGGATGACATCGCCGAGAAAGCCACTGTGGCCATGGAGCCTGAGCCAGAACCTACACCTCAACCCCCAGCAGTGGCGCCCATCTCGAAACCCGAGCCGGTGGCAGTACCAAAGCCGACAGTGGCAAAACCAAAAGTCAAACCGCTGCCCATTATCCTCGGGATCGTCGCAGTAGCCGCCATCGCTGGGCTGCTGGTGTGGGGCATCCCTAAACTTCCCACAGGAGACGGTGGAGAGAGTGAGGCACCCATTGCTGAGTGCGAGTCCATAGAGACTTGCCAGGCTTTGGCGGAAGAACGCTGGGGCATTGAGGATCTCGAGGGTGTTATCCATGCCTTAGAGACCGCCATTGGCTTCGTCCCAGAAGACCAGCATCCCCCTCACGCTCACCTTTGGTGCCAGAGGGGAGAAGCCTTGGCCGCACTAGACCGCATCGATGAAGCGATAGGAAGCTTCGAAGAGTGCATGGGTTGGACTGAGGATAATCCCGAATTCGAAGATATTCGCGTTTTCGCGCAAACTCAACTTGAATCTTTGACGACTGGAGCAAGCGATTGCGGTGCCCCCGAAGAATGCCATGCCCAGGCAGAGGAACATATGAACAGCGGGAACTTCGAGGGTGCAATCACATCAATTGATACCGCCCTTAGCAATGTGCCAGAAAACGAACACCCCGCCTTCGCGCAATACTGGTGCTTGAAAGGTGAAGCCCATTTGGCCTTGGAACAATTCGAAATGGCCCTGTGGAGCTTCGAAGATTGCCTGACCTGGACAGAGGGGGATCCCGGTCTGGAGGAATTGCGCGTCTTAGCCCAAGAGCAGATCGATATGATCAATAACCGCTGATCCGTTTGACGAAGATTCTATCTTGACTATGGCAACTTCGCGAGAACTTCCAAAAATAAGGGGGTACGGGCTTCTCGTCTGAAAGTTAGCATTGTCAAACGATAAGTATTACACAAACCGAGATAAGGCCATCATGCTCGATTTTGTCGTACCACTCTTCATGACGCTGATATTCGATGCCCTGGTGGTCTTTCTTTTTCGCTGGGGGATGTCAAAAGGCTTCCATCAAAAGCAAAATTCAGATACTCCTTTTTCCCAACAAATCGCCAGAGGATGGACGCGCGGTTGGATATTCGTCATCCTGCTCATGATCCCATGGTTCATCATTCTGGCAATGGCATCTATGGCTTCAGATTACGTCGGAAAACCTGAAATTGCATCGATGATGTTCTTTGGTAGTATCATCGTTGTTTTCTTTTTCCCTGGAGTTGATATCTACAAGAGAGTTCGTGCGGCTCACCCTTCACTAAAATGGAAAACAGCCACGAAGATCGCGCTCGAATGGACAGTGCCCTTTTCTATCTTTTGGAGCTTTGGATTATGGATCTTATATTCGAACAGTCACCATCTCGGTAGTGCGATCGGTATTGAATTCGGAGCGGGTGCTTTATTCATCATAATTAGCCTGGTCATCAGCAGGGCGTCAGGCATCAGGGGGATGTCCAATCAATTAAAAGGAGTGCGAATAACATGATGAAAATTGATCAGCATTCGAAAATCTCTCTCGTGAGTATTTTACTCGCCCTCTTGCTCAGCTTTGTACCCACCACTACTGTCCTAGCGGATGTGGCTCCCCCTGAAATGCCGCCGGGGGCGAATCCACACCCGGGCACCGAGGTCACCCAGGTGCGCATGGTCGCTGAAACGGTGCTCATCGAGGTCTTGGATACAGCGCCAGAAGTAGGTCTTGGTCAAGCGCGCGTGTCCGCAGAATTCCTCATGCAAAACCTGGGCAGCCAAACAGAAACGCTACGGGTCCGCTTCCCTATCAGCTCGAACGACGGCTTCTATAATTACCCTGAAATCAACGATTTTCGGGTGGAGGTCGACGGCTCTCAGGTATCGAGCAGCCCAGCGGAGTATGAGGGTGGAAACTTCGATGATCTGGTGCAATGGGCAGAGTTCGACGTCAGCTTCCCCCCAGGGGAGGATGTGATCATTGAGGTTTCCTACACCCTGGAGGGGACCGGTGAGTACCCATTCATCGCATTCAAATACCTGTTGGAGACTGGTGCAGGCTGGAAAGATACTATCGGCAGCGCGGACCTGATCGTGCGGCTGCCGTACGAAGCCAACCCGCACAATGTCTTCATCGATTCGTCGCCGGGGTGGGGGCATACTTCCCCAGGTGCAACACTGGAAGGGAGCGAAATCCGCTGGCATTACGACGATTTGGAACCTGAGTACCAGCACAACCTATCGATTGCTATGGTGATGCCCAGCGCCTGGGCTAAAGTGCTCACAGAACGAAAAAATGTAGCCAACAAACCTGACGATGGAGAAGCCTGGGGACGACTAGGGAAAACCTACAAGGAAACCGCTCTGCTCCGCCGGGGGATACGACGAGACGCAGGCGGTCAAGAACTGTACGAGCTCAGCAGGCAAGCTTATGAGCGCTGCCTGGAATTGCTTCCCGATGACGCCCTGTGGCACTTGGGGTATGCCAACCTGCTCTTTGCGCGTTACTACTGGGAGGAGTACGCCATCGGCGGCACCCAGCGGGCGAACTTGCTCAAGGCCATCGAAGAGTACAGCATTGCTTACAACCTCGACCCTGATAACGAGACGATCATCTATTGGATCGACGAAGCCTATTATGCTACGGATGCTATCGAGAGACTGGAAGATGGCAACGGATATACTTTTCACTGGCTGACTTCGACGCCCACCATCGTGCCGACTCGAACCCTAACGGCAAGTGACACGCCTACACCAGCCCCAACAGCCACGGCTACTCCACTACCGCCGACCGTAACTCAGGGACCAACCAACAGCCCGCAGCTAACAACGACCCCCAAGGGCTTTGAGGCGCAACCCTCTGCTGAAACCACCCCCTCTCTTCCGATATGTGGTTCTCTGTTGATCATTCCGCTAGGTTTAGCACTGATTTTTGTGATGGGGGTCAATGGCCCGAAAACAAAAGCTAGTAAGTTTTCATCACGGAGACGATGAATGCAAGTTCTTAGGATTCTCTTCGGTATTTCTCTCTTAGCGTTTGGGCGCAAATTATATTGGCTCTTTGTGGGCGTGCTGGGGTTTGCTGCGGCATCATCCTTGGCAACACAATATCTCCATGGAAGGAACGAATGGCTGGTATTGGTCATTGCCCTTGGGATAGGGGTCCTTGGCGCGCTGCTGGCCTTGTGGGCACAGAATTTGGCCATCGGTCTGGCTGGTTTCTTCGGTGGCGGGCAAATCGCCATCAGCCTGCTGACATTCCTGGGGGTGGGTCTGCGAGGCTGGGCCTGGCTGCCGTTTATGATTGGGGGCGTGATCGGCATGGTCCTGGTGCTGCTAATCTTCGACTGGGCCTTGATCATCCTCTCCTCGCTGGGTGGAGCATCCCTGCTGACACAGGCGTTCTCTCCCCCCAGGCCAACGATGCTGCTTGTTTATTTCATTCTCGCGGTTCTGGGGATCATCATCCAATCTCGCATGATGAGTGCTGAGGAAAATATTAATTCAGATAGTATATAGGGAAACCATTTGCTCTGGTATGTCATCATTCCCTTAGGTTTCACGCTCCTATTCGACACCCTGGTTGTCGTTCTATTCCGATCGGGTATGTCCTGGGGATTGCGAAGTCAAGATACTTCATTTATCAAACGAGTTGCTAAAGGCTGGGTGCGAGGTTGGCTCTTGGTGATCGCCCTCATGGTCCCCTGGCTGATGATCCTGAGAATTTTCCTGCTTGCGTTTGATTATGCGGGTTCCCCAGAATATGCCTATTACATGTTCTATGGCGGTATTATTGTCGTTCTACTCTACCCAGGTATAAATATCGCCCAATCGACGCGTTCGGCACATCCTTCCCTAGCCTGGAAACCGGCCATCGTATCAGCGTTGGGATGGACAGTCCCATTCGCCACCGTTTGGAGTTTGGGTTTTTGGGCCTGGATTTGGCGAGGATATCGCATCAATCGTTGGATTAGGTCCCTGGGGGTCGACACATCTACCAATTTTTACCTCTTTCTGGCAGCGCTAGTTGTCATCGCATCGATGTTCCTGAGCAGAGCGATCGGTATGAGAGTAATGTCTAGGCAATTGGATGACTTACCTGAACCCCCAGCACCTCCCCCAATTCAATTTTTTCGCAAATTCCTTGACGCTCTCGCATCCTATCTAAGCAAGGTAATTACTGCTTTAATTCAAATTGTACGACCGCTTATTTCCGTTGGGTCTTTATCGCGTGCCAGGATCGGCTGGGGAGTCGCCTGGGTGTTCTTTACTTGGCTGGCAGCCCAACGTTTCGGAGCGTATGGGTTATCACGCGCTGACTTTTGGCTGTACACGTTGCGCTTCGCTTTAATCATTGCGCTGCTGGTTTCTGTAAGCGCAGGGTTTATTGCCGCTCTGCTCATGCGATCCCGGCAATCGGAATGGAAACATACCTTCGTTACAGCGAAAACCTGGGCCTTTTACGGCTTATTGAGCTGGGCTATGGGGATGCCGCTTGGGTGGGGAGCAAATTTTCTATATCAACAGTTACTTATCTCGCTGGTCAAAAAAAGCCTAATAACCCATGCCACACTTAACAAAATGTTCCCCTCCCCCCAAACGAATATTCTGATAACTGGATTAATTGCCTTGCTCATTGGATATCTCATAACGCGCAGGAAGAGTGATCAATCAGAACTGAATTACTCCTAGAAGTTCAACTTCTCTGATTTTAATAAAAACGCTCGATTTCAGCGAGCGTTTTTGCCCTAAGGAATACAATTAATGAGCAATCCTTTTGAGATCCTCTTCGAACCAGTCCAAATCGGGCCGGTGGTCGCACCAAACCGTTTCTACCAAGTACCCCATTGCAACGGGATGGGACACCGCATGCCGCGCGCTCACGCCGCTATGCGGGGCATGAAGGCCGAGGGTGGCTGGGGTGTAGTCTGCACCGAGGAAATCGAAATCCATCATAGCTCCGATCTATCGCCATACATCGAAGGTCGATTGTGGAGCGACAATGACATCCCTGCTTTGCAGTTAATGGTAGATGCGGTGCACGAACACGGCTCTTTAGCAGGCATCGAACTGACCTACGCCGGGCACAATGCGGTGAATCTCTACTCACGAGCAACCGCGCTTGGACCGCGTTCATTGGCTCTCACAGGGGGCAGCGGCTATAACCCCGGTCAAACACGTCGCATGGACAAAGAGGATATCCGTAACGTGCGTCGTTGGCACCGGCAGGCCGCCCTGCGTGCCAAAGAAGCTGGTTTCGACATCATATATTGTTATGCTGCTCACGATCTATCCGTGGCAATGCACTTCTTGCTACGTCGCTACAACAACCGCACCGATGAATATGGCGGCAAGCTAGAAAACCGAGTGCGCTTCCTGCGTGAACTGATCGAAGACACCAAAGAAGCCGTTGGAGATACCTGCGCGGTGGCCGTGCGCCTGGCTGTAGATGAGCTGCTCGGCGAAGACGGTTTTACATACAAAGGGGAAGGCTATGACATTGTTGCTATGCTGGCGGAACTGCCTGATTTGTGGGATGTCAACATCAGCGATTGGGAGAACGACTCGGTGCCTTCTAGGTTCGCCAAAGAGGGCTACCAAGAAAAGTACATATCCTTCGTCAAATCGCTGACTAACAAACCCGTGGTCGGTGTGGGTCGCTATTCCTCACCCGAATCGATGGCATCCGTGATTCAGCGGGGAATCATGGACTTGATCGGCGCGGCTCGCCCTTCGATTGCCGACCCCTTTTTGCCGCAGAAGATCAAAGAGGGTCGCACCGAGGACATCCGCGAGTGCATTGGCTGCAATATTTGCGTGACCGGTGACTTGTTATTCGTCCCCATCCGCTGCACGCAGAACCCCACCATGGGAGAAGAGTGGCGCCGAGGTTGGCACCCCGAAGTTATTGCCCCCAAAAAAAGGGAGGCTGAAGTGCTCGTCGTGGGTGGTGGTCCTGCTGGGTTGGAAAGTGCCCGTGCCTTAGGGCAACGCGGCTATGCTGTGGTGCTTACCGAATCTCAAAAGGAGTTGGGCGGACGCGTGCATCTGGAATCCCAATTACCCGGCTTGATCGAGTGGCGGCGCACCATCGAGTGGCGTCTAACCCAGATCGAGAAGTTGGAGAATGTGTCACTGTATCCTGGTAGCCTGATGACCAGCGCTGATGTTCTTGATTCGGGGATACCGAATGTGATTGTTGCTACGGGTGCCCAATGGCGGCGTGATGGCCTGGGCCGCAGCTTGTGGCATCCGATCCCAGGTCATGATCAAAACCCTGTATTTACACCAGACGATCTGATGGCTGGACAAACCCTTACTGGCAGGGTGGCTATTTATGACGATAACCATTTCTACATGGGAAGTGCTCTGGCTGAATTACTCATTGCCCAGGGATGTCAGGTCACACTGGTAACTCCTGCCCCTCTAGTTTCCTACTGGTCGCAGAACACACTGGAGCAACACCGCATACAAGAACGCCTGATGAAAGGCGGCGTAGGACTATATACCCAACACATCCTTGACGAGATCACCGAGAATGGTGTGATGATTTCACACATCATCACTGATTACACAATGGAACTCCGCTGTGACAACGTCCTCCTGGTCACGGACCGCCTCTCCAACGATGGACTGTACCTTGATCTCCAATCAGCCCTGAACGAGGGGAAACTATCCTCCTTGCGCGTCATCGGTGACGCTGAAGCGCCCAATATCATTGCCCAGGCGGTCTTTTCGGGCCACCGGGCGGCGCGGGAATTCGATGAAGTGCATAAGGATGGTCCACCCTTTATGATTGAATATCCTGCTCTTAAGTAACCTTCTATGAGATCAATCCCCAAATTACATGCCAGATGATATCCGTCCAGAAATGGATTCCGACGGCGGCCAGGAAACCATATTGTCTGAAATAATGGGCCGCAAATAAGGAAAGGACGCCATTCAACAGGAAAATCTCGAACATCAAAGCCGCGGGAATTTGCGATACACTCTCCACCTCCAGCGCGAATTGAACCGAGGGCAGGTGCCCCGCTGCAAAAGCCGCCGCAGAGAAGATTGCCACAATCCAAAATACCTGCGTTTGCCACCTTCCTTGCAAAATCACGCTCGAAATTAGCCATACCCAAAAAGGGATGAAAAACAAGCGAAAGATGACTTCTTCACCAATGCCCGCCACAGCCGAGGCCACCAGCGATGTCGGGAAGGGGGGATGGGGGAGTGCCCCAAAGGTGTGCCATCTCTTGAGGATTGAATCCGCCAGGATAAAGAAAATTCCCAAGGCGACGCCGATTACGGCTGGGATCAAGAACTTCTGCCGCGGGGTGACGGTTTCGTCCCACAACTCAGGAAAACCGAGTTTACGAGATAGCAACAAGCCAATAAAGCCCAATCCGCCATACAGGATCAACATCGTCCCTGCAGTAACCAGGGCGATCGTTGATTTCGAAGCAGGCATTTGTCCCTCGGGTAGCGTGGTTGTGAGTGACCCCTGGGGCAGAAACGCGTTGGCCGCTCCGAGAGCTGCCAGGATGATGATCAGAGATATATAAATGGTAATTGATGGTGATAGTGACGTTTTCATTGCTTATCCACCTTCCAGATAAATGATTTCTTCACAAAATGATGCGTGTGGTCTGATGCAGTCATAATTCCTATCGAACCGAAGCCTGGGATGAATCTGTTCGAGAAACTTCCCCACAGGCCTATGGTAGGCTTTCTTGCAGATTACTCGGGTATCCAACCCGATTTTCTCACATGCCTCCAGGGTGGGACAGGCATTCCACCAGCGGGTAACAATCTTGTCATTGGAGCGCTCCACGATCTCACCATCCGCTGGAACTGAAACGCCTAAGTACTCTTCATAAAATATTTGATACCCAACCATTATCGGATTATCAGTGGGAGAAACTTCTGCTAGGTTGGTTGTCAGCCAGGCCAATCTTTTTCCGATCACACAACTTTCCAAGATCGCCAACGCCTTATCCAATCCGATCTCATCAGTAACTTGCATAATTTCGCTGAATAACGCGCTGAAATCACCTTGTGAGCGTTCATATTCATATTTGATGCGTTGGTAATTGCTCAACATAGGTCATCATTTCGCCCATAATTCTACCCTCATTTTGGCTTCACTCGGTGTTGGAAATCGCTTCCGATAGGATCAAATACTTAGCGTGGGACCACAAGAGCGGTTTGGCAATCTCTCCCCAGCGCTGCACCCAGGGCAGATAGAATGAGTCATCATTCAAGGTTGCCGGGATTTGTTCGGCTAATTCCCCCTTTGGATCGGCCTGCATCTCCACCCATTGTTTCATCATCCGGGCCTTTCTTAACTCGCCTATTTTGGCATAGTACCAACCCAACCAGGCAGTCAATAAAACCCATTCGCCCCCGCCATAATATGTATCTTCGGCGTAGCGGTGGACCCCGCCTCCTTGCCGCAATGTGGTTTCGATTTCGACTACCGTTGCACTCATGAGAGGATCCGTAGGAGGAATCACATTATAAGGTACTGCCAACCCCAACAGACTGGTATCGACAGCGTTTGAGCCGATGAATTTGACATAGTGCCCATTCAATACCGCTCGATTCAATAAGAATTGGCGGATGTCGTCCAAGGTCCGATGGTGATCTGCGCCACTCAACTCCGTATGCGCCTGCAAACCAGCATAGATCGCGGCCAGGCTGTGAGGGTGGATCTGCTCAGGAAACTCCTCCCAACAATCGAAACAAGGGCGCTGCCATAATACAGCGATATAATCTGCCACCAATTGCGCTGCTATCAACCAGTCTTCTTTGATCGCAGTTTGGGCGAATCGCTGATGTTCTCCCAGTGCCCACAGCCAGGTACCAAAACCATCTATCTGGAAATTGGGCCAGTCTTCATCGGCATCATCCCCGCTGACACTGTAGCGTGTGTGCAAAATATCCTCAGGGTCTAAAGATTTTCCCTGGCTGCCCTTGCTGATGGCGCGCTGGACGATATCCGCCCGTTTGATCACATTCGCTGCTGCCCAATCGTGGAACTTCTCCGCGCTGTGATGCTCTCCAACGAGGTCCATGGCATAGGCAATGAAAGCGCCGTCACGATACCAGCTATACCGATACGTTGGGAAATTAGGGCAGGCCGGATAAGCGCCACTGGGACTTTGATTCTCTAGGATGATTTCGATGCTGCGTTGATACAGGTCGCTCATGGATTCGCATTCTCCTATTTTGCCATCTCGATCACGATGATCCCCCAGTATTTCAGGCTGGGAAGCTTCACTTTCAAGCAGTGATCTCCTCCTTGCCAGGATATCGATTGTAGCTGGAGGTCGTCACCATCAGGGCTAGCCCAATATACCTGATGGGGTCGCTCCAATAAATCGACTTCCACCATTAGATTTCTCTGTAAATCGGGTTCCTGATGAGGTTGATCCCAACCCGAATCATCAATCCCGTTTAGATTGACCAGACTGACCGTCATCCAGTGCTCGTTTTTCCGAGTAATTGACCAGACTCCTGGGGGGGCGTCAACCGGCCAATCGTGCATATCGTCAGCAGTAGGCCCCAGGAGGTCGCCATAACGAACAGCGAAATCATGGTATTTTCGTAATACACCCTCGAGCTCTGGGGAAATTGTTTGGTGTTCAGGGAAATAAGGATCGCTCAACAGGCAGGTATGCTCACCGAGTTCGATGCGCGAGCCGCCACAGGAATAGATCAGCGCATCTGCCAGGCGGATATTGGCCGGCCGATCTGCTGGCAGGTAGAGGGCGATCACCACCGGTTTTCCACCAGAAAGCCCACGCGCACCGGACACGATCTCGGGCAGATCGAGGTAGTTAGTCTTGGGCGGCCAGACTTCAATGTAGGTGAAATCCTGAGCGGATGGTGCCAGCGCCTCGATGGGCCAGTTGCCCACTGCGTTAAAAACCACCGCTTCATCAGGATAGGTATCCTTGAGCGTTTGGATGAAGGCGTTGAAGGCTCCCGGGATATCAATGGCCTCACCATCAACGTTGTAGCCTTCTTTAGGATCACCATATTGGTCTACATGCAGGCCATCAAAGGGAAGCTCCGCCAGCACCCTTTGGCACTCTTGCTGCAAGTGGCGGATCCATTGGCTATCTGGGGTCGGGTCCATCAAACCTAAGAAGTCCATGAAGGTCATGGGCTGGCCCGCTTCATCATAGATGGCCCAGTCAGGATGATCGCGCCAGAATTCCAGGGAAGCGGCATACACGGCCAGGTAGGGCATGGCCGCCATGCCGAATTTATGGGCCCCCTCAATAAAATTGCGTACAGTTTTCAGAGAGAGACGCCGATCCAGCGGGTCGATGTATTCCTCGGCAGGCGGCAACAGTTGATCATGGCGGTACTGCCAATCGTAGAATTGCAGCCCGTTGATGTGGAAGCGCACCAGGGATTCCAGAGTGCTCTCGACATCATCTCGTTCGGCCGTGAAATCAGTCAGGAAGCCATAGCGAGGGAAAGCCGTCCAATTTGGGAGCACATCGAAGGCCGAGGAAATCTCCTCGGATATCTGACCCAAGCCATCGGTGAGCGTGCACACCACCCCATAGCCGCGCGGTGTCTCCAAAGGAGGAATCCACTCAAGGGTACAGGTTTGCTCTCCTAATATCAAGGGGACCTTGTGGGACTCCATCCTTACTTCTTCTGCGAGATGCCAGAATTTCAGGTGGATCAACACCTCTGTTGGCTCATCCATAAACAGTTTAAGGTGCAGTTGAACCATCTCACCCGGTTTGAAGGTCCCTTTGAGTGGGTAGAAATCGATCAGATTCATGGTTCAGCCCTTCAGACCGGTGGTGGCGATGCCGCGGATGAAATAGCGTTGGAAGACGGAGAAGACAAAAACCACCGGGATCAGGGCTACGATCGAAGCTGCAAACACCTGGCCCCACTCGGTAAGATGCTGCGATTGGAAGAGGGCTATAGCAATTGGCAGGGTCCTACGGGTGGTCTCTTTGATGGCAACATGCGCCCAGGGGAACTCGCCCCAACTGTAAAGGAAGGTAAAAATGGTCACCACGGCGATGCCCGAGCGTGAGAGCGGCATCACCACCCGCCAGAAGATCTTCCATTGGCTGGCGCCATCGATCAGGGCAGCCTCTTCTAGATCACGTGGAATGCCCTCGAAGAAACCCCGCAACAAAAACGTCTGCATGGAAAGGTTCATGGTCACATAGACCACCACCAAACCCAGGAATTTGTCGAGCAAATCCAATTGTTTGGCAATAATGAATTGGGGGATGATCAACATGACCGGGGGGATCATCATCCCCAGCAAGAAGACATAGAATAAGAACTCGCGGCCGGGGAATTTCAGGCGGGCAAAAGCATATGCCAGCATCGATGATACGACAACCGTGGCTGCGGTGCTGCTTACAGCGACAATCAGGCTGTTCAAAAAATACAATCCAAAGAGATCCTTCCCCAAAGCCTCGGTGTAATTCTTCAAGGTGATTTCCTTGGGCCACAAGCGCGGCGGCATCTCGAAGATGTACGCTTGTGGTTTGAAGGATGTAATCAGCATGTACCAGAAGGGGATCAGAACAATCACAATCCCAACCAGCAATAAGGTATACGTTAACACCTTTGAGAGGGTGCGGCTGCTTTGGTTGTTCATCTAGATCTCTACCTCCTGACGGAGTAGCCTCATCTGGACGACGCTGATCACAAAAACGATGGTCGTCAGCAGATAGCTAATGGCAGAGCCGTAGCCAAAGTCTAAGCGGGTGAAGGTAGCTTCGTACATCAGTGTCAATATGAAGTGAGTCAGATCGAGGGGATCACCCCCGTTGGTGATCAGCAAATTGGAAATATAGGCATTCAGCGCGCCGATGGTCAAGGCCACCAGCACGAACACGGTCGTCGGGCGCAAGAGCGGCAAGGTGATACTTGTGAAGCGGTTCAAGGCGTTGGCGCCATCGACCTCGGCAGCTTCATACAGGTGTCCTGGGATGGCCTGCAAGCCGGCCAGAAAGATGATCGCCGTCCAGCCAACGCCTTTCCAAATCCCCAACAGGTGCACGGGAACAAATGCTAGAACCGGGTCCGCCAGCCACAGAATATTTTTGGGGATGATGTGAAATACATCCCGCAAAATGTAATTGATCAACCCGGCCTGACCGCTGAACATGTACTCGAAAAGCAGACTGACGATCACCCAAGAAGTGATCACAGGCAGATAGTACACCACACGAAAGAAAGCACGCGCACGGATATCCTGGTTCAATAAAGTGGCCACGGTCAATCCGATCACCATCTGGCCTGTCACGGTCACTACAGCATAGGCCATGGTGTTTAGCACAGCCCGACGGAAGATGGGGTTGACCAGCGCCCTGGTGTAATTGGCCATCCCTACCCATTCCGATTGCGCCGGGTTGACGATCTTCCAATCGTAGAAACTGATGCGAAAAGAATACAGCATCGGCCCGATCAGAAAGGTAACGAAGAGCAGCAATCCCGGCAGGATGAATAATAATGCCGTCAAAATTTGGGTTAGATTACGTCTGGTGCGAGTGCGCATTAGCTGGATATTCCCGAAAAACGGGTGGCCGGGGAGCTCCCCGGCCACCCATTTTTTCGGTTTTCCTATCTGCAATATGTGATATTCAGAGCAGTCAATTCGAGTTTGGACTGTGGGGTAGAAGGGATACTAGATACCATTCTACACCAGCAATTATCGTGTGATCGCGAATTCCTCTATTGAGTTATTAACGCATCGATCTCTGCAGCGGCCTGATCGAGAGCCTCTTGCACAGTCTGATCACCGCGCAGCATGCGCTGGAATGCGTTGTTGATGGCGCCATCCATGTCGCCCCAAGCGGGATGCGGCACGCGGGCCTGAGCGGTCTCTAGCTGATTCAAGAAGACATCGAAGTAAGCTGGCATAGCTTCATCACCAATCAGGCTTGACAGAGTAGGGATCACACCCACTTCGGCCATCATCTTCTGGGATTCTTCACCCAGCAAGAAAGCCGCCCACTTCATAGCTGCTTCGGCGTTGGGTGAATCGGCGAAGATAACCACATCCTCACCACCCACCACTGAGCTGGTCGTGTCTTCTGGGCCGGTGGGGATGGGAGCGAAGTTGACTTCGAAGTCAGGATAGTTGCCTTTGTAGATATCCACCATCCAGGGGCCGTCGATGATCATGGCGTACAAGCCCGTGGCGTGTCCATCAGCCGTGCCGATACCGCCGCCCAACAGGTTGGGGGAAATGCAGCCCTGATCGAACAGGTCTTTAAGCATCGTGAAAGCTGCCACGCTCTCGGGGCCGTTGACGTAGCCTTCGGCGGTGGTGATGTCTTCATCCACCACCACGCCGCCCATGGCGTAGAACACCGGCGCAGGCGCCCAAAAGTAGGTGCCTCCTAGGGCATAGCCATACTGGGTTTCACCCTCTGTCAGGGCGCAAGCAACCTCAGCGAACTCTTCCATGGTAGCGGGTGGTTCTGTGTAACCGCCAGCCTCAAAGATTTCCTTGTTCCATAGCAGTACCTGTGTGTTGGTGTTTTGCGGCAGACCGTAGTAGTGTCCATCCCAGAAATTGGTCGAGAGAGGGCCAGGGAAGGTCGCGGCGGCGATCTCTTCGAAATCTGGCATTACGCCATCCAGCTGCATCAGCGCACCCTGGGCAGCGAACTCGGAAACCCAAGCAATGTCCATGCGGGCCGTATCAGGTGCTGAGCCGCCTGCCAAGCCAGTTAGGATGGCCGTCTTGAAGTCATCGTAGGCGTAGCGGGTGGTCTCGACCTTGATGCCAGGGTTGGCTGCTTCGAATGCAGCGACGACCTTCTCAAGTTGTTCGGTTTCCGCATCACTCATGGTGTGCCAATAACTAATGGTTGCTTCTTGCATGAAGTTAGCCGCCGGAGCGAATGCAGCCAAGACGAACATTGTGACTACTGAGATGCTCAGAAAGAGCATCATTCTCTTCGTGTTTTTCATTTCAATCCTCCAGATAGTTTTGGTTTATGAACATTTGCTTTTTCTCACTGATCTTTATCTTCTTACAAACCACCTCCTTTTTGAGTTGGCAACTTTCTTCAATGAGTAAATAATCTTCGGCAAAAAAAGTGGAAATTCTCATGAGGAACTCGAACCTTTGCCGCGCTCGATGGGGGATTTAAACAACTCTTGCAGAATCAAGCTGGCCGCGCCGCGTGCCCAGGCATCATCCTCCCATACATCCAGCCGAATTTGAGTATCTTGTGCCAACCCCGGCATGACATGCTGGTTGATCGCCGCGCGCATAGGTGCAAATAACAATTCACCCGCCCGTACTCCCTCTCCACTGATGATGATTTCTTTAGGACTGAGAACATTGATAAGATTGGAGATACCATAGCCCAATCTCTCTCCAGCTTGTTCAAAAATTGCTTGCGCTGCCGGATTGCCAGCGCCAGCGACCTTGATCAAGGCATCGATGTCGCCAACATCCGCTACAATCTCCCCTCGAACAGTTGCTTCCTCTGCCTTATGCAAGAGGGCCGGGTCGGAGATGTAGGTTTCGATGCATCCGCGTTTACCACACGCACATTGCGGCCCATCCGGGTCAACGACGGTGTGCCCAAACTCCCCGCCACCGCCATTCACACCACGATACAACTGCCCGTTGACCACCATTCCCAAACCAATCCCCCGTCCGACTGTCACCACCAAGAAATTATCGATTCCCTGACCAGCGCCAAATAACTGCTCATTCAGCGTGAGCGTGTTGACATCATTGTCAATGTGTACCGGGACTTGAAGGCGCGAAAACAGCAAGTCTTCTAAGGGAACATCGTGCCAGCCAAAAATCGGAGAATATCTCAAGATACCGTTCCGAGCATCCACGATACCGGCTAACCCAATCCCAACCCCCAGGAGCTGCTCCCTTTCGATGCCAGCCTCTACAACCAACCTCTCAACGAGACTCTCGAGCGTTTCCAGGGTGTTATCCAAAGAGAGGTCCTGAAGGCCTTCTTCCCGCTTGGCAATGATGGTAGCTTCCAAATCCGTGATCGCGCCGATGGCATGATCTTCCATCAACTTGATGCCTACAACATATCCGCCACGTGGGTCAATCGCCAGAAGTATCGGCTTGCGACCGCCACTCGAATCACCTTCGGCCTTTTCAAAGATCAGGCCTTCGTCAATGAGTTTCGCGGAGATCCCAGTAACTGTTGCCGCGCTAAGCCCGGTCAGCCGGGCAATTTCGGCGCGCGAAATCGATCCTTGGGTTTTGATGGTGTTCAAAACTGTGGAGCGGTTGATAGCACGGATCAGATCACGGTTGCCAAGAGGGTGTTTAGTCATAAATTTACTTTATTCAATGAATGAAGTATCTATACTATACATTTTTTCTGCACTCTTGTCAAGTCCATCTGCAAAGAAAATGGTAAAATCCTTTTTCCGCTTTCAGAAGACCCCTGGAGAAAAGCTGTGTTCACGCCTGAAAAAATCGAAGAGTGGCTGGCTGAGATCGAGCAGCGCCCCAGTTCTGCGCCCACCATCATCCAGTTCATCGCCAACCGCCTAAATGATCTCAGCGAGTGGAATGAGCAATTGCGGGCTGAAAACACATCCTTGCGTTCCAAAGAACGTGTGGAGGAGTACGAACGCCAGATCGCTCATCTTCTATACCAACTCGACCTGATCAAACGCCAACATGGGGGTCAGATTCCGCAAAAAGACCAACTCGAATTAGATAAAACGCTAGAAGATGTCCAAGCAGTGAGTGTGTTGATCTACTTGCCGGATGGCCGCTTGTTGCGTATCGAACGGGATCTTACTGATCTCGAGGACGGAGACACGATCGGGTATTTGAGTGGGGTGCAGTTCCCTGATGATATGCCTCGCCTTTTGGCGGTCCCGGCGAATGAAGAGCTGCTCTTTTTGTTTTCCTCGGGCCGCATCGCGACTTCCCCAGTAGCCAAGCTTCCCAGCGCTCTAAATGAGCCTTTCGACTGGGAGACAGCTCTCATCCCCCACGCGCCCCAAGCGGGAGATACTTTGGTCTGCCTGGCACCCATCTCCAAGCTGGCCTTGAGCGATTACTTCGTCCAGACCAGCCGGCGCGGCTTCATCAAGAAGATCCGTATGGCCTTAGCACCATCGATCATGGAAAACCAGTATATCGGCACGGGCACCAAGCTCCCCAATGACCAACCCTTCGATCTGACGCTCTCGGGTAAAGATGAGCAAATCGTACTGGTCAGCAAAGATGGCTATCTGCGCTATGCACCGGTCGATGTTTCTCCCTATGCCATTGTGGAAGCCATGAAAGTAAAACACGCCGACTACCTGGTTTCTGCATTCATCATACCGCCTGGCAAATCACTGCTCGTCATGACACAGTTAGGCAAGGCCGTCCAGCGCACGAGTGACAATCTTGAACTGGTCACAGACTTAGGACGAGTAGGCAAAGCGCTCTATTCCAAAACGCGCCGTGAGGCCGGGGTTCGGGTGGTCGGAGCTGCCGCGGTGGCAGAATCCGATTGGGGCCTGGCACTCCACACAAACGGTCGCCTGAGCATCCATGCTACTGCGCAGATCTTCGCCAACGGTACGATCCCCGTTGAAGAGGAATTGTCCGCATTTACAGTATTCTCAATAGCTAATTCGTAGAGACGTAGCATGCTACGTCTCTACAATATCATTTTTTGAAAATAATGGGTCTAAAAGTAGGACTTGACTTCGGGACATCCAATTCTGGCGTGGCGATCTGTGACGGTGGGAGCGAAGCCGTGCGCTTGCTGCCCCTCGATCCAGGCAATCCCATCCCTGAGGTGGTAAAGACCATCCTCTACATCACCCGCGATCAGCGTAGCTACATTGGTCAGGAAGCCATTGAGCTGTACTACCAGCACAACATCAACCGGGTGCGGCGCTACGAGAAGCGCTGGGCTGGGGCAGTGCGCGTGATCGCCTCCGAAGTCGATTATATGCACGATGTCTTCGTCGATGTGGATGTGCTCAAACCAGGCCGTCTGTTGCAATATCTAAAAACCGCATTGCGCAAGAGCGGCGGAGCCAGCGATATCGCGGGAACGTTGATTTTCGAGCGTTATTTTAATGTAGGGGAATTGATCCAGATCTATCTGGCGCACTTGAGGAACAGAGCAGAGGAGATCTTAGGAGAATCCATCACGGGGGTGACCCTGGGACGTCCGGTCAAGTTCTCTGAAGACCCCGAGCTAGACCGCCAAGCGGAGGCTACTCTGCGTGAAGCAGCCCAGGCTGCCGGCTTCGATGAGGTCGATTTCGAACTCGAGCCCATCGCCGCGGCTCTGTTCTACGAAAAGACACTCGCGGAACCCCAAACGGTACTAATATTCGACTTTGGCGGTGGCACGCTCGATATCACCATTATGCGCTTGGGCGAAATGGGGGCAAGGCAGGTTTATGCAAACGGCGGCATCGACATCGCCGGGGCTGACTTCGACCGGGCCATCATCGAAAAACGCCTGCTGCATCACTTTGGCAATGGCGACAGCCAGATCCAACACATGCCGGAGATCAGCGAATTGATCGAGACCATCCCCGACTGGATGGCGCTGCCCGATTTGAGCACACCGGTGATCAACAACACCTTGGAGAAAGCCATCCAGCGTGGCATTGCTCCAGTAAGATTGAAAACTTTGCAATCCCTGATATTCAACGATCTGGCATTCCCCTTCTACAATCAGGTCGAGCAAGCCAAGATGACACTCTCCAAGCTGGGGACCACGGTGATCGAACTCCAGGGGAAAGATTTTGATCTGTGGGAGTTGTACACCCGCGCCCAATTCGAAGTTGATATCTTAGAATACTACGACCAAATCGAAAAAGTTCTCTTGGATACAGTGGCAGCTTCGGGTCTGGAACCCGCACAGATCGATGCAGTAGTCAAGACAGGTGGCTCCTCGAGTATTCCTTTGTTTTCGGAGATGTTGAAACATATTTTCGGGGCGGAAAAGGTCAAAGTATCGGATGCCTTTAGTAGTGTCACCGCAGGGCTGGCGATCAGGGCAACGGAATCCACCTAACCAAGCTCGCTTTTTCTCCTTGGGCGGTTATAATCGATATACGAAACGCCATGTGCAAGTTTTCTAATTAACCTTCATTCTGAGCCCTCGCCCGCCGGAGGCGCGCCGGTCGAAGCCCCGCCAGAGGCGGGGCGAAGTATCTCCCCGTACATAAATCCAGATCCTTCGCTCCGCTCAGGATGACAGTAATATGGTAAATTCCTGCACATCAGGTTTTGAAGATAATGTTAGGACTTACGCAGTTCAGCGAGAAAATGGCTGGGAAAGGGGGCGACGCCCCCTATTCCCAGCCCAATCCGCTTCAGGTGCGTAACTCCTTAATGTATTATTCGTATGGCCAAAGGAGTAACCCAAATGACAGATCAGAAGATCAACATTTCTGAAAATGGCCCTTTTCATGTTCAGGGCAGCGTGCCGCTGGTACGCAAATCGCAAATCAGTTCCGAACACGGGGAACCAATGACCTGGAAAAAGGCCGGTGAAGTGGAAACGCAAGGTGAATACTGGCTGTGCCGCTGTGGAGGCTCGAGCAACAAACCTTTCTGCGATGGCACACATCGCAAGAACGGCTTCGATGGTACGGAAACCGCCGACACCAATACTTTCGAAGAGCGCAAAATCATCCACGCTGGGAGCACAGACATTGTGATCAAGCGGGATTATTCCATCTGCGCCAGTTCAGGTTACTGTGGCAACCGCTTCGCCAATATCGAGAAGCTAGCCAAAGACACGGATGAATCCACGGTGCGCGCCCAGGTGATGGCGATGGTCGAACGCTGTCCCTCGGGATCGTACACGTATGCCTTGTCAAGCGATACCGAAGATATCGAAGTCGATCTGCCCAAGCAAATTGCAGCGACGACTGAAATGACCTCGGAGGGACCTATTCAGGTCCCTTTATGGGTGACAGGAAGAATCGAGATCCAAAGAGCTGACGGGCAGCCCATGGAAGTTCGCAATCGCGTCACGCTTTGTCGCTGTGGCAAATCGAAGAATAAACCCCTATGTGATGGCACCCATAGGGAATTGGGTGTAAAGGAATAGGATCTATTCCCCCAACATATCTTGAAAGGGAGATGCTCAAAAATAAGTGCGTGCTAGCGCCTTGCGCTAGCACGCACTTATTTTTGAATTTTTTAGAACCAATATTCTAAATTATGGGTATAATGGGGATCATGACCGATCTCTTCGATCACGCCATGAAGGAAAAGATGAAGCACGAGGCTCCGCTGGCGGCTCGCATGCGCCCACGCACGTTGGATGAATTCGAGGGGCAGGAGCATATCGTCGGCGAGGGCAAGCTGCTGCGCAGGGCCATCATCGCTGATCGGCTCTTTGCGTCCATCATCCTGTGGGGGCCGCCCGGCACAGGCAAAACGACTTTGGCTATGGTCATCGCCAATCAGACTAAATCCCACTTCGAGACGCTCTCGGCAGTATTGGATGGCAAACCGCGCTTGCGCCAGGTTGTGGACGAAGCCATCGAGCGCCGCCGCCTGTACCAAAAGAAAACTATTCTGTTCGTCGATGAGGTCCATCGCTGGAACAAAGCCCAGCAGGACGCACTGTTGCCGCACGTTGAGAATGGCACGGTTACACTGATCGGTGCGACTACGGAGAATCCTTACTTCGAGGTCATTGGGGCGCTGGTTTCGCGCTCGCGCGTCTTTCAACTACATGCCCTGGGAGAAGAACACGTTCGTTCTCTCATGGAACGCGCATTGAAAGATCCCGAACTCGGATATGGCGAGCGAAATATTGAGATAGACGAAGAGGCCTTACAGCACCTGGTCTTTGTCTCTGGGGGAGATGCCCGCAATGCGCTTAACGCCCTGGAATTAGCAGTCGAATCCACGCCTCCTTCGACTTCCGCTTCGAAATCCCCTCCAGGGACAGCGTCCGCTCAGGAAGACACCCAAGTTGAGGAAGGGGTTATCCACATCACCCTTGAGGTCGCCCAGGATTCGATCCAGCGCCGAGCGGTGCTCTACGACAAGGATGGCGATGCCCATTACGATACCATCTCAGCCTTCATCAAGTCTGTGCGCGGCTCTGACCCTGATGCAGCCCTATATTGGCTGGCAAAAATGCTCTATGCAGGAGAAGACCCGCGTTTCATCGTCCGCCGCTTGTTGATTCTTGCAGGGGAAGATATCGGATTGGCAGACCCCATGGGCTTAGTGGTTGCTAACGCTGCTGCGCAAACTTTCGAATATATCGGTATGCCCGAAGGCATTTTCCCCATTGTCGAAGCTACGCTCTATCTGTCCACAGCACCGAAATCGAATTCCGCCACGCACTATTTCAAAGCCTTCCAATTGATCGAGCGCCAGGGGGTCGGTGATGTACCCAATCATCTCAGAGATGCCAACCGAGATGCGGTCGCACTGGGGCACGGCAAAGGCTACCAGTATGCCCACGCTGGTATTGATCATTTCGTTCCCCAGCAATATCTGCCCACCGAATTGCTGGGAACATATTTCTACAATCCCACTGACCAGGGCTACGAAAACCAGGTCATCGAACGTTTAGAGCGCTGGCGAGAAGCGCAGCGCAAAGCCTTGGGAGTCGAGATGGCGGAAACCGTCCCTGACCTTTCCGAAGACACCATCACTGACATCAAACGTAAGCACAAAGGTGGTAGATAAATAATCACAGAAAAATAAGAGCTGGTTGGTTCTTTGAACCAACCAGCTCTTATTTTTCTTTATCACTTCTTGGAATCAGGTATTATTTAACGCTTGCTCTAGATCGGCGATCAGATCATCGACATCCTCAATCCCAACCGAGTAGCGGATAAGACTCTCCGGGATGCCCATGGCAGCTCGCTGCTCGGGGGAGACTTCTACATGACTGGTGGTGCGCGGCGGGCCTGCGACTGTCTCCACGGGTCCTAAGTTAGCAGCAAGATGGGCGTATTTCAATTTCGGGAGGAAGGCGCGCACGGCGTCGAAATCACCTTTCAACATGAAGCTCATCATGCCACCAAAATCGCGCATCTGCTTCTTGGCAATCTCATGATGTTTGTGAGTCTCTAGTCCGGGGTAGAAAACATCTTCAACCATGGAGTGTGATATCAAGAAGCGGGCAATCTCCATCGCGTTTTGGCTTTGTCGTTCAATGCGCAGTGCCAGCGTTTTCAAGCCGCGGATCATCAAATAGGCGGCCATGGGATGCAGGGTAGCGCCATTGATCTCACGGTACGCAAAGGCCCCTTTGACCAGTTCCTCTGATCCACACAACACACCACCCAGGGCATCGGCGTGCCCACCCAAATATTTCGTAGCGCTGTGGATCACCAGATCCGCGCCCAGTGCCAAGGGGTTGGTGTTGATCGGTGTGGAGAAGGTGTTATCGACAACTACCGTCGCACCAACATCGTGCCCGGCTTTAGCCAAGCGAGCGATGTCGACAACTTTCAACGTGGGGTTGGTGGGAGTTTCCAAATATAGAACTGTGCAGCCCTTGGCGACCTCGGCTTCGATGGCTTCATGGTCGGTGGTAGGGCAAAGCTGCACATCAACGTTGAGACGCGGCAAGAAGCGCGTAAAAATCTCATTGGTGCCACCATAGGTATCCTTAATGGAAACCACACGGTCTCCGGGCTTAAGCAAGGAGTAAAGCGTGTTGCTAATAGCTGCCATGCCCGTGGAGAAGCTGGTTGCGGCTTCAGCGCCCTCGAGTTGGCGCATCTTCTCTTCGAAAACGTCCACGGTGGGGTTAGTATTGCGGCTGTAGATATGCCCTGGCTTTTCCCCAAGCCCGACATCATACCAATAATCCAGGTCGTCATACCCGTAAGAGACACTGTGGACAACCGGGACTTGCGTCGAACGCTGCCAGCCATCCTTTTTTTCTTCGCCCGCCCATACGGAAAGTGTGCCAAACTGATGTTTTTTGTCTGCCATTTTATCTCCTTAAATTCCATGTTCATCTCCGGTTTATCAACCAGAGATAAACGGCGATGAACAACTGTAATTTTCTATGCCTCACAACAAAACTCGATTGCTGTTTCTGCTAGTACGTACGCCAAGTCGATGGTCGAATTAATATCCACCCATTCCTCGGCGCTGTGCAGGCCATAGCCTGTTGGCCCGATGAGCACGGTTTCCATCCCGGCGTCGGCAAATAAGGCCGCGTCGGTCCAGAAAGTTTGGCCTCTATGGGGAGGCTTGTTACCCAGCCGATGTACCAACGCAGTCTCCAGGATCTGTACGATTTCGGCATCCTCTTCAACCACAAAGGGCTCACGCCGAAAAGTGGGTTTTACTGTGGCCTTAAAGGTGCCGTCCGCAGCAGACAGCCGGTCGACGATCTCCTGCAATTCGGCTGTGGTTTGGTCCTGGGTCTCTCCGGGGGCGGTACGGCGCTCAATTTGCAGTAAGCAACTCGCAGCGTAGATACTGACCTCCTTGCCCCCTCGCAAGCGAGCGGCATGAAGAGAAGGAGGGCCTGTGAGGGGATGCCCCTCTCGCGTCAGCAATTCCTGTTCCAAAATTTCCAGCTGCCCAAGGAAACGTCCCATGCGCATATTGGCATCTATGCCCTCGGCATAGCGGCTGCCATGAGCTGCCCGGCCTTGGGTCTCGACATCGTACCAGATGAAGCCACGGTGCGCCCGACAGATTTGCATATCGGTTGGTTCAGTAACGATGACTGCATCTGCCGTATACTGTTCGATCAGCGCTTCGGTGCCAATGCTGGCATATTCTTCATCGGCCACACCGGTGATCAACAAATCCCCACCTAGGGTGATGCCGGCATCGACAAAGGCTTTGGCAACCGCCATCATCCCCGCCAGACTGGCCTTCATATCCTGCGAGCCACGGCCATACAGCCGCCCATCCTTGATCTCTCCCCCAAAAGGATCAATAGTCATGCCTTCCACACCAACGGTATCCATATGAGCATTCAAGAGCAGCGAGCGGCCTTCACCGCTCCCCTTGAGCACACCTACGGTATTGGCGCGCCTGGGCTCGATCTCATGGAAAGTTGTTTCCAGACCCAACTTGTCGAGCTCATCAGCCAAGAAAATTCCCAAATCAGCTTCCCCCTTGCCTTCTGGGGTAAGCGAAGGGTTCACCGAATTGATACTCACCATCTTTCTCAGTGTTTCAATCAGATATTGCTCATCGATAGTAAATTTATTATCACACATTTATGCCTCCTTAATGCAGTAACTGTCTCTCAGAAAATCGGTATGGCGAGATACGATGCTCGTTTCCTTTCGAAGTAAGAGGATAGACCATATCCCCGTCAACAATAATGGAGTATTATATACCCGTATGCCTACATTCTTACTCATTCGTCACGGAGAAAATGAATACGTTGCCAAAGGGCGATTGGCTGGCCGGATTCCTGGTGTGCATCTCAACGAAAATGGGGTGGCACAGGCCGAAGCCTTAGCCGAATCTCTTGCTAACGCCCCGGTCAAGGCCATCTATGCTAGTCCATTAGACAGGACCATGGAGACAGCTCAGCCTATTGCCAAAGCCCTCGGGCAGGAGATCATTTCAGAGCCTGGGTTGCTGGAAGTTGACTTTGGCGACTGGCAAGATAAGACCCTCAAGCAATTACGCCGCCGCAAGCTATGGAGAACGGTCCAGAGCAGCCCGTCGCTGATGCGCTTCCCAGAGGGTGAAACCTTCGCAGATGCGCAACAACGGATTGTGGGAGCGATCGAAAAACTCAGTAAGCAGCACAAACCAAAGGACTTGGTCGTCTGCGTCTCGCACAGCGATATCATCAAATTAGCCGTAGCCTATTACCTAGGTTTACACATCGATCTCTTCCAACGCCTGATGATTGCACCAGCCTCGATTTCGACTTTGCATATCGGGGAAAATCATGCCCGGATCATCAATCTAAATACCAGTGTAAAATCGCTCGCAGCAAGCTAAGCGCTACATGCTCAGCTTGGCAACGTTCATCATTGCAATGGTATACTCTCTATAGAATGTCTCTACAAAAACAAGTCTCTACGCGAGATACTCACTGGAATATATAGGGGTGGTGGCTCCGTCATCACCCCTATATATTCCAGCGAACTCTCCCATCTCATAGAATTATTCCAAGAAAATCATGCCACAAGAAGAATTCAACCTACAACCTGTAGATCACATCACCACCGACGCAATCGGCCCTGCTGGCCAACGCGTTTTCTATATCCAGGCGCAAAAGGGACACCAGACCATCACCCTTCTCGCCGAAAAATTCCAGGTGCAATCCCTGGCGGTCGGCATAGAACGATTTTTGGAAGAGATCGATGAAAAATACCCCGAGCTTCCGGCTGCCTCGGCCGATTACGTCGAAGATGCCATGCGCATCCACCCCCCGGTAGACCCAGTCTTCCGGATCGCCAACATTGGGCTGGGATTCAACATCGATGAAGATCTTATCGTGCTGGTCATACATGAACTGGTACCTGAACTCGAAACCGATGAAGATGACGATGACGAGTTTGAGTCAGAAGAGCCGGAAATCGAGGCCAGCGTTGCCCGGTTCTGGTGCACTCGCTCCCAATTGCTGGCAATGGGTCTCTGGGGGATCGAAGTCTCATCTCGAGGCCGTCCGTTATGTCCCCAGTGTGGGGAACCCATGGACCCCGAAGGCCATTTCTGCGTCAAGAAGAACGGTGGTCACCGCCGCGATTAACCTATTCCCTTGACTGAAGCACTGTCTACACTATCGAAAGATAAAGTCCTCGCGGCTCTCCAGCGCGGGGACTTATCCCTTGAGGGGGAGTTCGTGCGCGGCTATAACTATACCTTTCTGATGCAAATCGAATATCAGAAGGATACTTTCAAAGCTGTTTACAAACCTCAGGAGGGTGAACAACCTTTATGGGATTTTCCAGATGACACCCTGGCCCATCGGGAAGCGTCTGCCTATCTGGTCAGCGAGGCGGTGGGATGGGGGTTCGTGCCTCCAACCATCTACCGGGAAGATGGTCCTTTCGGCCCGGGATCGCTGCAATACTTCATCGAACACAATCCCAACTACCACTACTTCAACCTGCGAGAGCAGGATTTTCAACGCCTTCTCCCGGTAGTACTCTTTGACCTGTTGATCAACAACGCCGACCGCAAAGGCAGCCATATGATCTTTGGGCCCGAAGGGGAATTGTGGTTGATCGATCACGGGTTGTGCTTCAATGTGGATGAAAAACTGAGGACAGTAATCTGGGATTTCGCCGGTCAGCCAATTCCCGAAAACCTGCTTGACGACCTGGTCAAATTTAAGGATGGTCTGGAATCTAGCCCTGAGTTGGTCCGCGCCTTGGGGGAACACCTTTCTCCCAGCGAGATCAATGCACTAATGGTCCGCGCCCTGCGACTGATCGAGATAGATGAGTTCCCCTACCCACCCCAGGATCGCAGAGCCTATCCTTTTCCACCGTTATAAATTATGGAAGCTAAAACCCTGAACGCCGCCCTGGCTGGTGATCGACAAGCTTTTGGACAGCTCGTAGAACCCCATCGCAATGAATTGATAGCCCATTGCTACCGCTTCACCGGGTCGGTGCAGGATGCCGAAGATATGGTGCAAGAGACCATGCTGCGCGCCTGGCGCAAACGGGACACGTTTGCCGGTCGAGCGACATTTCGAGCCTGGCTGTACAAAATTGCCACAAATGCTTGTCTGGATACGCTAAAGAAAGCTTCACGACGCACACTGCCCTCAACGATTCACCCCCCAGCAAACCCTCATGAACCTTTTGCTCCGCCCATCAATGAACCGATCTGGCTTGAGCCGCTCCCTGACGAGGTGCTTTCTGGCATCAGCATCACCCCTGAAGCGCGCTACAGCCTAAAAGAGAGTGTGACTCTGGCCTTTACCATCGCCATTCAAACTCTACCGCCACGACAACGCGCCGTGTTATTGCTCAGAGATGTGCTCGGCTGGCGCTCACGCGAAACTGCACAAGCCCTCGAGATCTCTCTTTCTGCTGCGAACAGTGCCCTATTCCGGGCCCGGCGAACCATGGAAAAAGCAGGTGTGTTTTCAATAATTCATGAACCGAAAGACCCTGTTGAACCATTACTCAAGCAATATATTCGCGCCTGGGAAACTGCCGATATCGATGGGCTGGTCAAGCTAATCAAGGAAGATGCCAGCTTTGTGATGCCACCCTCGCCGTCCTGGTATTTCGGGAGAGAGGCGATTGCGACTGCCATCGGAAACATGCTCTTGGCAGGCGAAGCTCGCGGTCGCTGGCATCTGGAGAGAACGCAAGCCAACACCCAACCCGCGTTCGGATTTTATCGGCTCGATGAAACAAGCGGAGAATATCATCCTTTCGGGGTGCAAGTGCTGACTATCGCTGGAGATGAAGTCGCTTCGATTAGTCACTTCTTGAATGAAGGTCTGTTCAGGCGCTTTGGTTTGCCAGAAACGATAAGTCCCCGGGGCTAGCCGGGGACTCATCCAACCATCGCAGGAATTTGCTACCCTTCATTGATGGCTTTGGCCTCGCTGTATCCATCATAGGCGAAAAAGATATTCATAAAGAATACCGTGCCGAACATGATGGCATACAGGTTGGGGGCAACATCTCTGACCTGGAACTCAAGCCAGCTCAGTACTAATGCGCCAATGGTCAGGCCAATCCCGAGGGCTTTCCGGTTCCCATTATAGAGGGTTCCAGCCCCCATCAGGAAGAAATTCAGCAACGCAGCAAGCCATGGTTTTTTCATCGTACACTACTCCTTTCATGATGATAGTTTGCTTATATGACGACAAACCACTCAAAAACTGCGCGAAATTGGTGAAAACAAAGGAGAGATCATGCCCCACTATAATCTGGCTATTTTAGGCTTTGGCAATGTTGGTAAAGCGCTGTCACAATTGCTGCTCAGAAAACAAGCTGACATTCAGTTCCAACAAGGAATTACCTTTTCTGTCACCGGCATCGCCACCGGCAGCCATGGATTGGCTGTTGATACAGAAGGAATCGATCTAAATGAAGCCCTTCAAATCATCAACACCGGAGAATCTCTAAACCCGATTTCCAATCTAAAATCTCCGCTCGCTACTCCACAAGATTTCATCCAGCAATGTGGCGCGGACGTGCTCTTTGAATCCATACCCGTAAATTACGAGACTGGCCAGCCCGCCGTGGATCTGCTCCGCTCTGCTTTGCAGGCTGGCATGCACGTTGTTACGGCGAACAAAGGTCCGGTGGTGCATGCCTATCAAGAGCTGACTGAGCTGGCGGAATCAAAAGGGCGCAAGTTCTTCTTCGAATCCGCGGTGATGGATGGGGCACCGGTCTTTGCAATGTTCCGTGAGACATTGCCAGCAGCCAAGTTGCGCGCCTTCCGTGGGGTGCTCAATTCCACCACCAACCTGCTGCTGACTCTTATGGAAGAGGGTCAAAGTTTCGTGGAAGCTGTTGCACATGCTCAATCGATTGGCATCGCGGAGACAGATCCCAGCGGGGACGTCGACGGGTGGGACGCAGCGATTAAGGTCTGCGCGCTGGTCACAGTGTTGATGGGAATCCCCCTCAAGCCAGAAGATGTAGAACGCACGGGTATCCGGGAGATAACTCCAGAAGATATCGCCGAAGCTCAATCTGAAGGAAAACGCTGGAAACTGGTTTGCGAGGCTGTTCGGGAGCATGATCGAGTTCGGGCACGGGTAGCACCCCAAAAGGTCGGCATCGAATCGCCCCTCTATGGGGTTACGGGAACAACTTCGATAGTGGAGTTCGAATCCGATGTTCTGGGGAATCTCTCTTTGATCGAAACAGATCCCAGCCCTCACACCACAGCATACGGCATGCTGGCGGACTTTCTGAATGCAGTAAAATAAGGCTATGAGCCCTCTCCAAGAGTTAAACTGTGCAAATTGTGGCGCTACTCTGGCAATTGATGCACCAAAAGGCAGGGTGATCGATTGCGAGTATTGTGGGACATCCTTCCGCGTGCCATCATCGTTGACCCCGCAACCTGAATTAGGTGACCTGATTTTAGGCGCAGATTTTCGTGACCCTGAGGTTCCCGGTTGGGTGATCCCATACAAAGATAAAATTCAATTCAAGAACGACCAGGGGCCCGAGCTGTGGGCAAATTTCGAGCCCGCAGATGTGATCTACCCTGCAATCCGCACGCCTGGCTCCTTCGATGATTTCGATATCAGCGTCACCATCCGATTCATCGAGGGGAATTATGAGCAAATGAGTGCTGGTTTCGAATTGCGCTATGGAGATATTGGTGATTATGTTTTCCGCATCTCAGCACAAGGCACCTTCCAGATTGGCTGGCATAAAGAAAAGGAATGGGGCGATACGTTGGTAAAATGGACCACTCACCCAAATTTGCGCACCGAAATTGGCGACGCCAACCGGCTACGGGTTGCTCTGCAGGGAGAAAAAATTCGGGTCTATTTGAATGGGGTTCTGGCAACTTCATTACGGGATAATCGATTTGAATCGGGGCTCATCCGAGTGATCGTCTCTCCCGGCTATGAGAAACCGAATACAGTGGTCGCTTATTCTGACCTGCAATTACGCGAAACCGCCAGTTGAGGGGACAATAGGGGGATACAACTGCCTTTGGTACAATAGAAGCACTATTAGTGTAGTGACCCCCAAGGAAGGAGGTCGCCATGAAGACATCCCGAGTATGGCCTGTGTTTGTGGACGCTTTGCGTGCCCTGGGAAAACAATACTATCCAGCAATGGACAGTGTCATGACCAAAGCTGGCTTAGATGGAGGAATTGGGGGGCTCTTACTGACCCTCTTCACATTCGATCCTGTCCCCGTCTCCAATGAAATCCTTCAAAAAAGAATGCCCTATCAACAGTATTCCGAAAGACTGGAGAATACAGCTGAATTGGGGTTGCTGAAAGCCGTCGGCGAAGGAGAGTTTCGACTTGCTGAAAAAGGTCGCTCTCTCGTAGTAGAAGCGATTTCGGCAGCCTATGCCTGCATGCAACAGCTTGACCCTATGGGGCCCAATGATTTGCATTGTTTGAGCGTGTTGCTGCATCGTCTGGTGAAGGCTAGCTACGCATCACCCGATCCGCCTGGTAAATGGAGTATCGCACACAGTCGCCGCATCGATCCTGGAGAAAACGCTCCCATCCTAGTACAGATCGATCAATATTTGAGCGACCTGATGGCCTATCGCGATGATGCGCACTTAGCAGCCTGGCAACCCCTGGGTCTCGACGGGCCAACCTGGGAAACATTGTCGCTTCTCTGGGATGAGAGAGTCGAAACCCTGGATGAACTGAACGAGAAACTGCGTTTCCGTGGGCAATCAGAGTCAGTCTACGAGAAGGCACTGAATACGTTGAGCGATAATGGCCTGGCAAAATTGTCCAAGGGGACGTACAGCATCACGAAGAAGGGGAGGAAAATGCGAGAGCAGGCCGAACTACTCACCGAGGAATATTTTTTTGCCCCCTGGGAATGTCTCAGTGAGGAAGACTTGGAAACCCTGGAGAATCTACTGAAAGTATTGGCAGATGGTTTAAATTAACCAGACTTGCTTATCTCGCAGATAAACCGTTGGGCGGAGGCTGAGCCACAGTCGAAACTCTCAAAATTACCTTCGAATTCGGCATACTCCGCTCAGGCATTTGACATGGTTTCTTTTCCGCAACTCAAGACAAATTTTGTTGCCCACTGGGAGTTAAAATGAGGATGCGATGTTGTAAAGAGCCATCGCATCCTCATTTTTATTGGGAAAGGGGGAAAAATAGGACGTTGATTATTCTACGGGAATCGCCTCTAACTGCTCGACCATCTCCTTGATCACATCAAAGCCGCCTTGCCAGAACTCAGGCTTGGTGATGTCCAAACCGGCCTCAGCGCAAATTTCAACCGGGGAGGCTGAACCACCTGCCTCCAAAATCTTGATGTAACGCGGCTTGAAGCTATCGCCCTCAGCTTTGAATTGCTTGTACAGCGATAGGACGAGCAATTGTCCAAAGGCATAGGCATAGACATAGAAGGGATAATGGTAGAAGTGGGGAACTGAGACCCATTCCCATTTGAATTCATCGCTCAGCTCAACAGCATCCCCAAAATGCTTCTCGATGTTCTCCATGTACGCTTCGGAAAGTTGGTCAATGGTCGCGCCTTCAGCAACCATATTGTGGGCAGTCACTTCGAACATGGCGAAGAAGGCCTGGCGCATGATGGTGGCATAGGCATCATCAACCTGGCGGAAGAGGATATCGCGACGCACCGCAGGATCATCTTCTATCTCAAGCAGACGATCAATCAATAACATTTCTGCAAACGTGGAAGCGTTCTCTGCCATGGGCAGTGAGGAGTGGAATGTGAAGACATTATGATCGAAAGCCAGCATGGCATGGATAGCATGCCCCAATTCATGGGCTATCGTGCCCACATCGGAAATCTTGCCTTGATAATTGATTTTGACGTAAGGTGTGTGGCCGGGCACAGTTGACGCACAGAAAGCACCGCTCTGTTTGCCTTTTCTAACTTCACTGTCGACATGATCGTCATCGAATACTTTCTTGGCCAACTCAGCAATACGTGGTTCAAAATCTTCGAAAGCATTCAAGGTCAGTTTGACGGCTTCATCATACTCAAAGGTTTTATCCGCCTCAGCTACGGGTGCATAGATATCATATCGACGCAGCTTTTCCACACCTAACCATTTGGCTTTGACATTGAAATAGCGCTGGAAGATATCAGCATTCTTTTCACAGACATCCAGAAGAATTTTGACGACATCATCCGGCACATCATTGACTAAATTGCGGGCAGAGATTGGTGTGGCATAGTTGCGCAACTCGATATTTTCGGCCTGCCAGTCGCGGATCAGTGTCTGGTACATCTGACCCAAAATGGGACCATCATCACCATAGATTTTGTACATTTCCTGATAAGCCGCTTCACGTAAGTCGGGATCAGCCCCCTGCACGTAAGTAGTCAATTCGCCACGCGTCATTTCTTTGACTTCGCCATCGATTTCGAGTTTAAAAACGTAGCGGTTGGTGATGGCATCGTATAAGGTCACCAATGCCTGAGCCCCAGTAACATCTTTGATATTGACGATTTTCTCTTCGGGCTCTGTAAGAATATGGGGCTTAAAATGTCGCATCTCTTCTAACCAATACGTGTAACCGTCAGAGATGGACATAAGTTTTTCAGCAACCTCGACATCCAGGTTTTTCCACCAAAGGGAGAAAAACAGGGTCTGGTTCTGCAATTTGGCCATGAACTGCTGAACCTTGGCATACAACGCCTGAGCATCCTGACTTTGGGTGTCAGCGGAAAACCACAAGCTAGGATAAGCATATAGGTTGTAAGCAGCTTCAGTAGCACCTTCCAAGGCTTTGATGGCATCCATGAAATCCTCGAAATCGATTTCGGGGGTCAATTTGTCACGAAAGGCCTCAAATTCAGCAGCTTTTGCCTCTAGATCCTCGAAAGCCTTTTCGATCTCCGGCCCATCGTGGGAGGGGAACAAATCTTCCAGGCTCCAGGGAGATAATTTATATTCGCTCATAATCGTTTCTAACCTTCCTATTTTTATATTTTCTTTCACAACGAGACGTAATTATACTCGATTAGGATTACCCTCCCACGACGAAACGGGTTCAGTGTGCAAAGAAAAATAAATCACTCAAGTCTTAGCTTTTGTAATGCTGGAAGGTTGTCCTCCAACTCAGGGTTCAGAGCATAATACTCTTCCCTTAGCAAATCCATACTGACGTTATCATACAGCTTTCCCCCTTTGAAAATTGATTCCCGCTGACGATATGACAGCTTGAAACCCAGTTTCTCCGCTGAGCCAATGGCACGCGGGTTCCCGGAGTGTGTCCAGAGACGCACAACGCGCACACCCTGCTCCTCGAACAGGAATAATAACAAAACTTCCAGCGCGTCGACGGCCGCACCGGTCCCCCAAAACTCCTTGGCAATCATAATGCCAATGGTCACATCCCAGCGCAATTTTAGTCCAGTGTAACTGATATAGCCGATCTTCTCTCCAGATTCTTTGTTATCTATGATGAATCGCCCATCATCCCGACTGTAAGAAAACTCGCGTTGCTCGAATTGAGTGAGAAACATCCTCTCAGTGTAATCCGGAGGCAGAGTCTTGCTCCAGGCTTGTGTTTCCAGATCATTGCGTAGATCAACCAAAAATTGCATATCTTCGGGGCGTTGTTCACGCAAAATCACGGTGTTTCCTTCCAAAGCCATGACTACGCTCCCTTCCACTGCTGCCATTCAGGGCGCAAGATGTCCACCCCGATCCAATCATAGTATTCACCATCTCGAAATCCCGCCCGGCGCATCTTCCCATTCTCTTTGAATCCGAGTTTCTGCGCAAATGTACGCCCAGACTGGTTCCACTCACTCATACCCCCAGCAATATTATGGGCTTGAGTGTGATCAAAGAGGTAACGCAACAACAATTTCAGCACCTCTTCACCAAAGCCTTGACGTTGATAATCGGGAGCAATAACCAGGGAGATGTTTGGGCAATGGGGATCCCACCCCCAGTCGCAGTTGGCATGCCCAATTACTTTGTCTATACCGCTGGCTACAACGGCCAGATGGAATTGTTTCTCCGCTTTGCCCCATTTTTCAATAACTCCATCAACCTGTGATGCAGAAAGCGGCAAATTATGCGGGACACTCCATGGGATATAACGCCGTCCTGCCAACACTGGGTGATTTAGATAAGCATGCAAAACTACCAAATCATCAGGCTCGAATGCCCGTAAATAGAAATGTTCTACACTGAATAAATCCAGGTTCACAATTCACTCCCTTTGGTCTGTCTGAAGTTCACTCCGCAAGCGATTGACGCACTTTATCGGCATCGAGGCTACCAATTTCTCGCCACAACTCTTCACCTCGCGGGTCGAAAAATACAAAAGTTGGTGTAAAAGAGCCATAATCGCGTGCAAGTTGTTGTCCTAAATCTGACTGCACATCTACCCGTACAACTTTCAGGCTATCTGGGAATTCAATTTCTAATCCATCCACGATGGGTTTTGCTGCTGCGCAAGCAAATCAATAAGGCGATTGCATCTCCAATAACACTGCCTGGCCTTGGCCTATTTCAGACTCGTACTGGTCCAACTCAATACTGGTACCTGGTTGGGGGCGCATGGAGAACCAACCAAAAAATAGAAAGACAGCAAGTACGATCAATATCACACCATCCTTGGGTGTGTATCCATCTCTTAAAAGTAGGAGTGCTGTAAAACCAAATACAAATAGAGCACTGATTAATATTGAGTAGTGGTTAATTATTTGCACCTTATCTCCTAGTTTCGTCCTTGACCCGTTATCCATCTTTCGTTAAAATTGCCACACCCTAATGGGTGACGCCAAAGTGGCGGAACTGGCAGACGCGCACGACTCAAACTCGTGTTCCTTCGGGAGTGTGGGTTCGATTCCCACCTTTGGCACAGCGATTATAATTGAAAGAGTGGAGCCTGAATATAGCGGCTCCACTCTTTGATTTTCACACATTTTCACTTCAATGAATCCCCCACTTAGGATCGAGAAGAAACGCACACCAAACTGAATCAACCTATCAGTTGTTATCGCTTCTAACGGTCCTACTACCAAATCGCGTTTGGCAAAGACGCTGTCGGCTTGTTATATTTGGCCCTCTTGCAAGAACAGAGGGGTTTATTCAATTCTAAGCTATTTTATTTTGCCGTCAAAAAATTATATGCAATAACTTAGTGCATAATGGTCAATGTTGCAATACCTGACCATAGAGAGCTAAGATTTAGGGTTCACAAGCGCTATCAGGAATGCCTATCGAGCCGCCATTCGAAAGGTCAATCTTGAGGTTTTTCGTCAACTTGCCACCACACGTATTCAGATTATAGGTGTATGTCGTTCGATCGACGGTGAATGTCTCTGCCTTTTCAGCACCTACAGTCAAGTAATAGAACTGCCCGCCTGCTCCATGCATATACACATATGCGGGTTTTTCGCTATTGTTATCAACAAGGAATCTGGCCAATTGGGGACGAGCAGATAGTACCTGGGCTGAAGGGGTTGTGGTTTTCGTCTCACAGGTTGCCGGAACGACCAGGCTGCCACCGTTGGAAAGGTTGAGAGCGTTATTTTTCGACATCTTCCCGTCACATGAGCCCAAATTATACGTGTAGGTCGTTCTTTCAACTGTGAATGTTTTTGAAGTATTCGCAGCAACTGCCAGGTAATAGTACTGACCGCCCGCGCCATGCAAATAGACATAGGCAGCATATGCACTGCGGTTGTCAACGGTGAATCTGCCCAATTGTGGTCGAGCGGATAGTACTTGGGCAGAAGGAGATGTGGTCGATGTCTCACAAGTTGCTGGGACGACCAAACTGCCACTGTGGGAAAGGTCGATCGCTTTGTTCTTAGAAAGTTTTCCACCACACGAATTCAAATCATACTTATAGGTCGTTCGATCCACTGTGAATGTTTTCTCAGTCTTCGCTGCAACCGTCAGGTAATAGAACTGCCCACCTGCACCACGTAGATAAACATATGCGGTATATGCGCTGCGGTTATCAACCGTGAATCTACCCAATTGCGGTCGAGCAGATAGAACTTGTGCTGAAGGAGTTGTGGTTTTAGTCTCACAAGTGGCTGGAACAACTATGCTACCACCGTCTTTCAGATCGATCGATCCACTGGCAGATGTTCCACCACAAGTCACTAGCTTGTAAGTATATTTCACTCGCTCTACAGTGAATGTGCTCGAGGTCCCCGCCGCGACAGTCAAGTAATAGTATTCTCCCCCGGCGCCATTCATGTAAATATATGCAGGATAAGCACTATTATTATCAATCGTAAATCGGGCTAATGTGGGTCGGGCGAATGCTGTCGAAGTCGATATTAGCAACAACGCCATAACAATGAATAATACTGCGGACAGTTTCTTGATCTTCATCATGATCCTCCTCATGAAACGTGTGAATAAAAACCCTATAAACAGAATATTCAAAAATAATTTTTAAACAATAGTACTTTCGGTTTATTTTCGGATTAAAGAGGTCATAAATGTGGGCAGCTTTGTTAAATTTCGCGTTAACGTCATGAAACAATGGGAAACCAGCATATAATTGCGAATACATAAACTTATTCCGGGAGGATCTTGTGCCATCACTAAACGAAGTTCTTGGTGTGATCATGGGGGGCGGTCGCGGTTCCCGACTCTACCCGCTGACCCGCGACCGAGCAAAACCAGCTGTACCCATCGCCGGGAAATATCGCATCATCGATATTCCTATCAGCAATTGCATCAATTCACGTATCGACCGCATTGCTGTTCTGACACAATTTAACTCGTTATCCCTGCATCGGCACATCACCAGCACGTACAACTTCGACCCATTCCACCAGGGATGGGTACAAATATGGGCTGCTGAACAAACAGATATCAATCCAAACTGGTATCAGGGCACAGCGGATGCGGTGCGTCAACAACTCCTTGAGATTCGCTCAACAGGCGCGAAGTATGTGATCATCCTGGCAGGCGATCATCTGTACCGAATGAGCTATGCTGAGATGGCTCGCTTCCCTTGGGAAAAAAGCGCGTACATCACTGTGGCTGTTCAACCGGTATCCCCAGAACAAGCTCCTCGTTTTGGGTTACTTAAAAAGGATACAAACTTTGCGATTTCCGATTTTGTAGAGAAACCGAAAGATCCACAAATTCGAGCTCATTTTGCAAGCCGGGAAGACCCTTCTCGTCCCTACTTAGGTTCCATAGGTTTCTATTTCTTCAACACGATGCACTGATACAGGTCTTGGAAGGAAGCACAGAGGACGATTTTGGTGGGGAAGTGATCCCCAAGGCGATCCTCAGCCACAGAGTGTATTGTTTTGATTTTGACGACGGGTTGCGCACCCAGATCCAACGCGAAACCAAAATCTCAACTACCATTTTAATGGGTGTCGATTATTATGATCCTCACAATGGATATCGACAGCCAAGACTACTTTGTACGCGATGGAATAGTCGTCATCCCCAAGAATTCAACACTTCTCCCCGGATTTGTAATTGGACCGAAAAATTTATAAAAAAAGCCTGCGCAATACTGAACTGCGCAGACTTCTTTCTTTGCCTATGACATTGCTACCTCGGCGGTAGTGATTTCGAATATAGGGGGCATCTCCATGTGCTTCTTAACGGCACATTGCTCTGCAGAGCGAACCAAAGCGCTGCGATATTTTTCGGGGAATTCCGGGGGCACCTGAATTTCGAGCTGAACTGTACCAACCATACCGCGATTGATGGGGTCAGGAACAGCTCGCTGCACAATGCGGATTCCCTCCGTAGACAAGCCTCGCTGTTTGCAGAAACCCAAAACATAGATCCCCGCGCAGGTTCCCAGGGAAGAAAGAAACACTGCAAAAGGCGTTGGGGCAGAACCTTCTCCGCCACCCATGGGAGGTTGATCTGTCTTTACGGTATAAGGGCCAAAGCTGGCATCTACGCGTGCGCCGCCGGGGAAGTTTATGATCATTTCCATCTGATGATTTCTCCTGATTAATTCTCTGTTTTATCCATTGGATGCAAAAATGCGAATCAGGTTACATAGTTCATTGTTTTCGAAGTCGCAGGAAAAAATTCAGTTCGATTTCAGCCCCCCTTCAGAAAATCTTCAGAACAGCTATATACAATTGTCTCAAATTATCACTCAGAAGATCTGGAGATGATTCATGAAAAAGTTGATTACACCCCTCATCATCATTATCGCTATCGCCGGTGGGGTCTATGGTTTCACTCGCTTCCGCCAACAGAAAAAGACAATAGATACACAGGCCAGTTATCGTACCCAAATTGTTGAACGTGGCACTTTGGAGGCTATTGTGGGTGCCACGGGCAACGTCCGCTCGAATCAAAGTGCCACTCTGGTATGGAAAGCTTCGGGGACAGTTGAGGACATGTATGTAAATGCTGGCGATTCTGTAACCAAAGATGAGATTTTAGCCCAATTGCTAAAAGAGTCCCTCAGCGAAACATTGATCAACGCTCAGGCAGAGTTGGTTAGCGCTAAGAATGCTCTCGATGATCTCTACAAGAGATTTAATGATCTGGCGGTTTCTCAGGCCGAGAAAGCTGTTGCTGATGCAAAAAAAGCCTTACAGACAGCTGAACGCAAGCTAGCTACCCTTCAATCTCAGGCCCCCTCAGCTGACATCGACGCCGCAAAAGCGCAACTCGTACTGGCTCAGATCGAACTGGAAAAAGCCCAAAAGGATTTCAAACCCTACGAGAATAAACCTGAAAATGATATGGAACGGGCAGTGTTTCTACAAAGGCTCTCTGAAGCGCAAAAAGCCTACGATGCCGCCGCTCGAAGGGTGAACAGTTTACAAGGAACTGCCAACGCCAATGACCTGGCTGTCGCGGAGGCAGATTTAGCTTTGGCAGTTGAACAGCTTGCCGATGCCGAAAAAGAGCTGGACAAAATACTCAAGGGTCCAAAGCCTGAAGACATCGAAGCTGCTCAAGCGCGCATCACAGCTGCCCAAATTACGCTCAACCGCGATCACATCAAAGCCCCCTTCGATGCCACAGTAACGTTGGTCGAAAGTAAACCTGGCGATATCGTTGCTGCTGAAACAACCGCCTTCCGCCTGGATGATCTTTCCCGTCTGCTGGTCGATGTACAGGTTTCAGAGGTGGATATCAACCGTGTCGCTATTGGTCAACCGGCTACGTTGAACTTCGACTCCATCTCGAACAAGACCTTTCAGGGTGAAATTACGAAAGTCGCCCTGGTAGGAAATACTTCTTTGGGTGTGATCAACTTCAAAGTCACCATAGAAATCAATGATGTCGATGAAAATATCAAACCCGGAATGCGAACTTCCACCAATATTACCGTAGAAGTCCTGGAAGATGTCTTATTGATTCCCAACGGTGCCGTCAGGCTCAAAGATAATCAACGCGTGGTCTATATCATAAAAGATAATTTCTTGACCCCGGTGAACATCACTTTAGGATCATCATCGGAAACCATGAGTGCTGTCATCGAAGGGGATTTGGAAGCTGGCGACGAATTGGTACTGAATCCGCCATCCCAGGATAGCGCCATGGATCTTTTGCTTCAAGAAGAAGAATAGAGGCTTATGCACCATGTCTGAAAATAACTTTGTCATTACCACCAAAGATTTGACCAAAACCTACCAGATGGGCGAGGTCGAGGTGCATGCGCTGCGCGGGGTATCAATTAACATAGTAAACGGAGAACTAATCTCGATTATGGGTCCTTCTGGTTCGGGAAAATCGACCCTGATGAATTTGATCGGCTGTTTGGATAGTCCCACCTCCGGTGAATATTACCTGGACAGCGGTGAGGTTTCAAAACTCAATGAAAACCAATTGGCCAACGTACGCAATCGCCGCATTGGCTTCGTTTTTCAGAGTTTCAACTTGCTGCCCCGGGCTTCGGCACTGGCAAATGTGGAACTTCCCATGCGTTACGCCAGCGCCAGTCGCAAACAGCGTAAAGACAAAGCCATAGCGGCCCTGGAAGCTGTGGGCTTGGCTGACCGCATGAGCCACCGCCCCAACGAAATGTCGGGTGGGCAGCAACAGCGAGTGGCCATTGCCCGCGCGCTGGTCAATGATCCGGCCATCATTCTGGCGGATGAACCCACCGGCAACCTCGACACCAAATCTGGCGATGAGATCATGAACTTGCTGCTCTCCCTCAACAAGGATCAGGGAAAAACCATCATCGTCGTCACCCACGACCCCGAAATTGGCGAGTTGACCGAGCGCATCATCCGTCTACGCGATGGAAAGCTCGAAAAGGAACGAATATGAACGTCTGGCAATCCCTAGTAGAAGCACTCGAAAGTATTTCAGCGAATAAGTTGCGTTCGTCACTGACCATCCTGGGAATTGTGATCGGTGTGGCCGCCGTTGTCGCCATGATCGGCATTGGCCGCGGTGCAGAAAGCTCCATCACGTCAGAAATCCAGGGCATTGGTGCCAATTCACTCTATCTTTTCTCAGGCAGCGAAGCTGCCTATGAAGATGATGCTCAAATCATAAACATCAAACCGCTTACCATGGCTGATGCTCGAGCTTTGCTCGACCCTCTCAATGCCCCCTCGGTGAAATACATTTCACCCGAGATCAGCACCGACGCCGATATAACTTTTGGCAAAAGATACAAAAACACAACCGTAACTGGAATTGCTCCGGCAATCGCCATGATCAGCAACCTTCAAGTAAGCGAGGGCGAATTCATCACCGAAGCCCACATGCTGGGGCGTTCATCTGTTGTCGTCATTGGACCCAAGATCGGCATTAAACTATTTGGGCGCGCCGAAGCTTTGGTCGGTGAAATGGTGCGTATCAATGGGCAACCCTTCCGCATAATCGGCGTATTGAAATCGCGCGGCGGCTCAGGAGGTACAAGCGATGCCGATAATGCTGCCTATGTACCCATCACCACCGCTCAAAACCGTCTTATCTATCTCAGCGAGGTCGATCAGGTAGATGTGATCAATATTGGAGCAACCAGTGCAGACACAGTTAAATCTGCCAAAGAAGAGGTTGCTCAAATCATTCGCATGCGCCACCGCTCCCCAATTGGCAGAGATGATTTCACAATTTTGTCTCAGCAGCAATTTGTGGAAGCTTTCAAAAGCGTCACCAAAGTGCTCACTGTTTTCCTCGGAGGCATTGCCGGGATTTCCCTGCTCGTCGGCGGCATCGGGATTATGAACATCATGCTGGTTTCGGTCACCGAACGCACCCGTGAGATTGGCTTGCGCAAAGCCCTGGGGGCGCGCAAGAGTGACATCCTGGTGCAGTTCCTGGCCGAATCGTCTTTGCTTAGCTTGTTGGGTGGCATCATCGGTGTTCTGCTGGCGATAGGCATTTCATCAATTGTTGCTCAAGTTGCTACTGCACAAAATGCCAATTTCACCCCAAAAATTACCAGTGATGCTGTTTTGTTGGCGACCGCTTTTTCAACCGTGATTGGTTTATTTTTTGGACTTTATCCCGCTAACCGGGCCGCCAGCCTTGTCCCGGTGGAAGCTCTGCGGTCTGAATAAAATAATTATGAAAAGAAGAAAATTCCCATCCAGGTTGATCCTTCTCATATGCCTTGGTTTTAGCTTCCTGGGCCAGGAAACCCCCGCCTTTGGAGCCAGCGATCCGGATTCAAACATTCCTGAGTTTTTTGTATCCCAAAACGTAATCCTTTCTGCCGAGGATAGCAGTTTGGAGGATAACTTCGGCTGGTCGCTGGCCGTCTCCGGTGACACCCTGGTTGTGGGTGCGCGCAATGAAGACCCAGAGATCGACGGCACAGTTGTTAGCAACGCTGGTTCCGCCTATGTCTTTGTCAAAGAAGATTCGATCTGGGCCCAGCAAGCCAAACTGGTTGCCTCCGACGCGGCCAGTTATGATGGCTTCGGCACATCCGTCGATATCCATGGTGATGTGATTGTAGTGGGAGCCAACGGCGCCAATCTCACCAGGGATAAGAAATCCTACAACAATGCCGGCGCCGCCTACGTATTCGAACGTAACGGCACTGCCTGGGAACAGCGCATCAAACTGACTGCCGGTGATCCTGCAAAGGATGATTTCTTTGGAGCCTCCGTAGCGATCCGAAAAGGGAGAATCGCCGTAGGTGCAGACGGTGTGGATCTCCAGGGCACCCCCAATGCCGGGGCAGTATATGTATATCTGCGCAGCGGCAAATTGTGGTACCAAAACAGCAAACTCATCGCGGATGATCCGCAACCTGATGCGCTTTTAGGCTCCTCCGTGGACATTGATGGAAACTACCTGATCACCGGCGCCCCAGAACCGGGGTCATATCTTGTCCGTCCAGGGGCCGCATATATTTTCCAGTACAACGGTGGCAGCAATTGGGTTCAGGCAATCAAGCTGACCTCCGACACAACTACCGGTGGCGATTTCTTCGGACAATCCGTTGCTATTCACGGTGGAACAGCAGTGGTCGGAGCGGTGTACCAGGATATCACGCCCAAGGATAGAAACAATCCAGCGGGGTTGACCATCAAAGACGCTGGTGCTGCCTTTGTATTCTCACGAAGCGGAAGCAAATGGCAGCAGAAAGCCAAGCTGGTTGCCCGGGATGCCAGCCCGTTTGATAACTTTGGCGAATCAGTTGCGATCGACGACAATCTAATCGTGGTCGGTGCGGTCGGGGATGATCCCATCGGAACATATGCTGCCGGATCATCTTATGTTTTTCGGCATGAAAAAAGCGAATGGCAGCAACTGAGCAAACTGGTGACGTTTGCACCAGAAGTCGATGATGCCATGGGGAAATCCGTGGCTGTAAGTGGAGACACCATCATCGTCGGTGCGACTGGCCGGGATGCCAATCAGCACCGCAATGCCGGGGCGGCGATGACCTTCTCTCTAAAGCAAGGAAGCTTGCCGTCAACGGGTTTTCCACGGGGCCAAAGTGCTGTGAAAATCCCTGAGAAACCTTCTTTGGGCGTGGTTCCCGAAACCCCTGGGGGCGGGCTCGCCCTCGAGCTTCCCAGCAGCCCACACTCAATTCCAATTGTTGATGTTCCGTTTGGTTCAGATGGCTGGGACGTCAGTTGGCTTCACAATCAGGCTGGCTATCTTCAGGGCAGCGCCTATCCCACCTGGAAGGGAAATACTGCCATTGCGGCCCATGTTCATAACTTCGATGGCCGTCCGGGACCATTTGCCAACCTGCACCAATTAAAATGGGGGGACCGCATTATCATCCACGCCTGGGGAATGCAGCATATTTACGAGATCCGAGAAGTCAAAGAAGTCTCACCCGATGACCTGTCGGTGCTGGCCCACTCAGAACAGGATGTCTTGACCCTGATCACGTGTAAAGACTTCAATGAAGACAAGTCTGCTTACGATCTCCGTTTAGCTGTCCGTGCTGTCCTGATCTCTGTAGAATAACTTCATTCACCATCAATGTACTGTCATGATCACATCAATTGTTCTAGCATTTCTCGTAAAATTTTATTTTCAGTATCAGGAAAAAATATATCGGCTCTTCTCAAAAACTTTAGCCCCCCAAGAAGAGCGCAATTAGCCGGTCATTATTTTGAGCTACGATTTACAGTACAATAGAAACCATGCACAATTTCATCCAGACACAGAAACGCAACCTCAGTCAAGAAAAGGTAAACTCGGGCAGACAATTCGCCGTGGATTTTGCCCGCGGGCTAGCCGTACTTTTCATGATCTGGGTGCACGTGCTTGAAATGTTCGCCAATACCGATGCCTAAGACACATATTTTCAGTGATGTTATCGAATTCCTGGGTGGCCCACCAGCTGCCCCCGGCTTGATGCTGCTATCGTCCGAGTTATCCGTGTTCATCCGTGTCCTAATAATCTAAGCTCATGCCACAAACCATCCTCGTTGTAGATGACGACCCCCAAATTGCGCGTCTGGTGCGTGAATACCTGGAGCAAGCAGGCTACCACGTTCTTATGGCCTACGATGGCAATACCGCCATTCACAATGTTTATCAAAATAAACCCGACCTCGTGATCTTAGACCTTGGCCTGCCAGACCGAGATGGATGGGATGTCACCCGCATTATCCGCAATGATGAAAGGGTGGCAACCATTCCCATTATCATGCTAACGGCACGCGTAGATGATAGTGACAAAATCGTTGGACTGGAGCTTGGGGCGGATGACTACATCCCCAAGCCGTTCAATGCTCGTGAAGTTGTGGCCCGGGTGCGGGCGCTGCTGCGTCGCCAGGAATGGGACCAAAAACCATCAATACGTGCCATCCAACACGGGAACTTGAGACTCGACCCCGCCACGCATGAATTAAGGGTCAGTGGCCGTCTTGTGGATCTAACACCTGCTGAATTCAAATTGCTGCAAACACTGATGGAAAACCCGCGCATAACCTTTCACCGCGAGGAATTGCTAGAAAAAGCCCTCGGCTATGGTTACGAGGGACTGGGCCGCACCCTGGATACGCATATAAAGAATCTCAGACAGAAAGTCGAACCAGACCCCAAGAACCCAACGTATATTCAAACTGTTTATCGTGTGGGTTATCGTTTTATTATCCCTGAAATGGAAGCAGGCACAGCATGAATCGTTTGTGGGTTCGTATGGGTTTTATCGTTGGAATTGTGCTGGTGATGGTCATTACCGTACCTACAATGTTCTTCTATTTCTCGGCTGAACGTCAGGAATTGGAAGAGTATTATTTTGCAGACACGGACATAACTTTGGAACAAGCTATTTTTGAAGAATTTGTTTCAAATATTATTTTCGGTGCGTTCATTGGCCTGATCGCTGGTTTGTTGGTAAGTCGAAGTCTGAGGCAATCATTTATTAAATTGCTCGCCGCTACCAGATCCATCGACTACGAAAATCTCAGTCATCGCGTCGAAGTAGAGGGGGTAAAAGAGTTCGAAGAATTGGCCGCTTCCTTCAACTTGATGATCGATAAACTTGAACAAGCACATCAGGAGCGGCGCAATTTGCTGGCCGATGTCTCCCACGAATTACTCACGCCATTGACCGTGTTGGAAGGCAATCTACGCGCCCTGCTGGATGGTGTCTACGAAACTACGGATGAGGAAATCAGCTACCTCTACGACCAGACTCACCACCTGATCCGGCTGGTCAAAGATTTACGCCAACTGGCTCAGGCCGAAGCGCACCAACTTCCCATTGAGAAACAATCCGTGGATATCCGCGAGTTCACCCAGGATATTGTCACACTGTTCGAGCCTCTGTGCGCCGAGAAGAGTATCTCGCTAGAAGTCACATATTCCGAAGAACTGTTTAAGGCATACATAGACCCCGGCCGTATTCGACAGGTAATTAGCAATCTCCTGACCAACGCGATCCGCCATACGCCCATGGGAGGTAAGATCAGTTTGATATGGGGCGTTGAAGAGCAGGATATTACATTAGCCGTACAGGATTCTGGCGAGGGAATGACCCCAGAAGAAGCCGCCTCGATCTTCACGCGTTTTTACCGCAGCGATAATGCTCAACGGCGTGACGCCGGCGGCACTGGGTTAGGATTGGCGATTGTGAAGGGAATTGTGGAATCCCATGGCGGGTATGTTATGGCACACAGCGAGGGGGCCCATCGGGGGAGTTGCTTTACGATCTCAATACCAAATGCGTAAAATATTGCGCCGTTATGGCTACGCCCCCACAGAGTCAATTCATCCACCAGATTGGTACGTTAGTTAATCCCCTGGGATCGGTGCCACCGCGGAGCGACGTTGGTGTCGGATGAAGAACCTCCAATATAGAGACACAGCCACCGCATAGAGCGAGATCGCTATCGCAAAGGGCGGACCGAAGCCGTAGTGAACCTGCAAATAACCGCTGATCGTTGGGCTGAAGGATCGCCCAAAACTCCACACCAGGCTTACCAGGCTGGCCACCGTCGCCCGGGCAGAAGCGTCCACCTGCTCCATCACGAAGGTTTGGTAGATCGGGTTGCTCATATTCATCAGCGCCATTCGCACGTAGTAAGCCCCGGCGCTGACGCCGAAGACGGGAGCGAAACCTAACATGATCATGAAAGGAATCGACAACCCCTGGGTGATCACCACAAGGCGGATTTTTCCGATGCGGTCGGCGATTGGAGGTGCGATCATCAGCCCGATCCCCATGGCCAGCGATCCCCAGGCAAATAGAGTTCCGATCACCTGGTCAGTCTGGTTGTGCACCACGCGGAAGAATACATTCATGAAAGGCATGAACATCCCCGCCCCAATCGAAATCAACACCGAAGGGAATAACAACTTGCCCAATAATTTTGGCTGCCTGAGCGCATACTGAATTGGGGCAAATTTCGTCGAGTCATCCCCTGTTGATCGCTGCTCGGGGCGCACAAAAACCATCGGGGCAAACCCGGCCAATGCAATCAAAGCCACTGCCAGCAGAGCGAACCCATAGGCCGAACTGCTCGTCGGGTCAAAACCACTGATTCCCGACACCCAGGTTGGCAAGTAGCCACCCAGCCAGCTCCCCACAAACACGGCCCCCATGCGGAAACCTGAACTCAAGCTGAAGAGATATGTCCTTTCTTCCTCACCGCTATTTTCCATTAAAAACGGCGCTTGAGCTACCGCAGAAATCCCCTGCACGATCCCAAATACGGCATTCATGGCGTAGAACATCACCACAGACGGCCACAATGCCATGAAAGCAACCGACATCCCCAACAGGACACTCCGTGCCATCAGCACCGATTTTCGTCCTACTCGATCAACCAGGTACCCCAGGGGCAAGGATAGGATCAACGCCGTGAACTGGTGAGTGGTGATCAGGTTCCCCAATAAGGCTTCATCATATCCCAGGCTGAGCACGTAGAAGTTGAAAAGCAGCCGGTACACACCCATCGCCACCCCGGTAGCCAGCACACTGACCAAATAAAGGCGCGCATTCGGCCGAAACCTACGCACTCGACGCGCGTACTCACCCATTGCATTTTTTGATTTTTTGATGATCTGCAAGGCCATATTTAGCTCGAGGAACTGCTCACGGTTTCGGGAGCACAGACAGATGGTTCGCGCAAGAAGAAGACCCAATACATGCTTATGGCAATCGTGTACAGTATTATCGTCCCAATGAATGATGGCCCAAAGCCGTATTTCACTTGCAGGGAGCCACTGATCGTTGGGCTAAATGCCCACCCAAAACTCCAGGCCATACTGGTCAAGCTGGCTACGGTTGCGCGGGCTGATGAGTCAACCTGCTCCATCACAAACGCCTGGTAGATAGGCGTGCTCATATTCATCAACCCCAAGCGAACATAATATGCTCCAGCGCTCAACCAGAACCAGGGTGAGAATCCAAGCAACGCCAAGAATGGCACCGATAATCCCTGCGTTACCACCACAAATTGGATTTTGCCCATGCGGTCTGCCAAAGCTGGTGCCAGCAAGAATCCGATCCCCATAGCCAGTGATCCCCAAGCAAACAAGGTACCGATCACCGGGTCAGGCTGCTTGTGCACCACCCTGAAAAAGACATTCATAAAGGGCATGATCAAACCCGCACCAATCGATGTGATCAGCAGTGGCACAACAAGCTTCCCTAACATAGCCGGATGCTCGGCGGCATACTTCAGTGGGGCAAACACAGAACGCTGCTCGCTTTCAAGGCGCTGGCGGCGTAAGAACATCAGTGGAGTGATCCCCAGGGTGAAGGAAATCGCCACAACGACCAGCGACCAACCATAGGCTACACTATCCGTTGCTGAGACATTCTGCCAGGAACCCATCCACCCAGGCAGATATCCACCGACCCAGTTGCCAGCAAATGCTGATAGCATCTGCAAACCCTGGCCGAAACTGAATAGGTAGGCACGCTCCTCTTCTCCGCTGTTCTCCACTAGGAAGGGAGCCATGGTGATACCCCACAGGCTTTGAGCGATCCCAGATAAAATGTTCATGGCATAGAACATCGGTTCGGTTGGAAATATCACGAGCCCAAAGACAGAGAGCCCAATGAATACTCCACCCAAAACCAAAGAAAACTTCCTACCGATCAAATCGGCCAGATAGCCCATAGGCAACGCCGCGATCAGCGCAGTAAAACTGGACGTCGTGATTAAACGTCCCAACAAAGCCTCATCAAAACCAAGACTGAGCGCATAGAAATTGAACAGCAATCGATAAACCCCCATCGAGATCCCGGTAATGATCACATTAACTAAATACAAACGGGCATTGGGTCGAAAAGCCCGCAAACGAGCCCCATAGTCTCGAAGGGTGGTGCCCATCGAGTCAAACCAAGTTGTTGACATCTTATTCCTCTAGTTATCTTCCAAATCCCCGCCCAAAAACTCTTCCAACGTGGAAAACATCCCAGTTATCGCTTCAAACCGAGTTGTATATTGCATTCTTTTTTTCTCGCCCAGGGTGAGAAACACCAATCCTGCCAGACGCAAGGCGCTAAGATGGTGGGTTACTGTTGGCGCCCGCAGCCGCAGCCGGCGTGCCAATTGTGCAGGCGACATAGTCTCTTGCGAGAGATACCGCAATATCCGCAGTCGGGTTGGATCAGCCAATGTTTTCAACGTACGCAACATACTATCCGGAACGTGCGCTCCAGGGACAAGCGAATCATCCTCAGGTCTCGCACCAAACAAGAACAGATGGCTTTCGTCACCCTCAAGAGGTTGATCGACCACCAGGGGCGTGATCCAATAGGAAGGCACCATCACCAATTCCGCTACATCCATGCCCTCCGCGAAGCGAACCCCATGGGATACTCTTTCGATGAAATTATCCAACGTCAATTCATCAGCCCACTGCTGCGCATTGTGTAGAGCAGATTCCAAGGCTGGCTGAATACGTTCCTCTTCTTCAGCAAAGAATGCTTCCCGATACACCTGCATCGCAGAAAGATATCGTTCTCCAAATGCAGATAGATCCGACCAAATTTCAAGGATGTTCTCGATTTTCTTTGTGGGGATGGTTGCTTTATATTGTTTATACTCTTCCCTGAGCTGATCCTGATCATCAGGGCCCCAGCCCCCGCGCTGCGCTACATTCTGAAGGTGCTCTAATACGTTTGCCGGCATTCCTGACGATTTCGACAGAGCGGGCAAACGTTCTTCGGGAGCCATTTGTCGCAAACGTCTAACCACAGATGCGCTGTCCTTCGTATCCTGAAGGCTATAAACCCAGCTCAGGGGGAAAAGAACGACGGTTTGCGCTTGCTCCAGGACCTCACGATCCTCAACTGGCAAACGAGATCGCACGCCAGCAGCCCAAGAGGGGCGTAACCCAAATTCGTCCGGTTCATGCAAAATATACAGGCTAACGAAAAAATCGTAGCCTGTGCCTCTATCCCAAGATATTGTTGTTGTATTCATGTAGACACTTCACAATGTTAGATATATATCTAACATAATGGACATTATACTCCACTGCATAGGTTGTGTCAATTAATGTGCGCATGCCAGAAAATTCCGCGCAAAGAATAGACAACGAAAAAACCGGGTTGATCACTCGGCTTTTCTTAGATCTTTTATTTTATTTAGGAGTTTCACACTTGAAGCGTAGTGTTTCGGAAATAGGAGGTGGGAGCTTCGTTCCCACCCCCTTTTTCTGACAATTTCCTGGCCGAAATGAGTAAGACCAAAAATTTATTAGCCATCTCTATTTATGGAGTTATTCTAAACATCTCAGTGCCTGTAAGGTCTTCAAATCCATGGGATCGTGAAGCACCAAAATTTTGGCAAGCCGCCCCATCGCTGCATATCTTATAGGTGATTGCATAATCACCGGCCGGATAAGGTTCACTCGTTGAGTTGCAGTTACAGATGCAAAATCCAGGTGGTAAACCATCAGAACCATATTCACCCATCCATTCATCTGTATCATCGTTGATAAGTTGGATTGTAGATATGTAATCAGTTGTATCGTTACAAAAACAAATCAAATACCTTGACTCAGGTGAGGGTGTGGGGGTGGGTGTAGGCAAAGGCGGGGGCACATAAACCGTTAATTGGTCAGTATCCCCGCTAACCACGGCATAATACCCCCATAACCAGCATTCGCGCCCGACATTTGGCTCAAAGATGATCCAATAGTTCGAGTCTGGGTACTTGCCCACGATTTCGGCCGTTTCGCCCACTCTTAATGCGCCGATAATATCATAAGCCTTACCCGGCCCTACACGGCAGTTGGTGTTGGTGGTAACAGAAACCACAGGTACACCGGTCACCTCACTTGCAGCAGACACGGTCACATCATACTCCCAGTTTAATTCGCCAGCAGGATAATCTCCCCAACCATCATTAATTTCTTCATCAAAGGAAAGCGCATATTTGATGTTATGCTCACCTTGAGGCCAATTACTGAGCAGTCCGCGATATCCATGACATACCATTCGTTGCCCACTTTCATCGAAATCTACCTCTTCGAAATTGTGTAGGCTGGATACAACATCAAGCCCATTGACTTCGAATGCAAAGTGAATGTGGCCCAGATTTTGGTGGAGAATGGTTTCCGTCTTGGTGCACCAGCGGTTGACCATGCTCACTTCCCCATTCGATGCAATATCAATTTCATATATTCCAGGCCCGCGATAGCTATTCGCCAGACTGGTAAGGGTGGGCACATCCGTTACACTTTCAATCAAAGGCTCTATCCTGGGATTCGGTGTATCAACCCTTTGGTCAGGGAAAGCATAAACAGATCCCACTCCCAGTAGTAACAAGACAAGAACACCCATTGCCAGAAAAAATCCCCATTTCGATCTCTTCACCATTCTATGGAATTCGATGTTGCCTATCACAACCACCTCCAGGAAAACGAAAAACTGAGAATTTCAACGATGATTTTTAGAATACCACAATAAAATCTGACACACAATTCAATTTCCTTTCATTATCTCATCCCCTGAAAATCTATATATTGGGGCATTGCGAACGAAGGGGTCACAAATTTACAACGTAAATCTGTGGATAACTCGCCAAAAACTGTGGAAAACTGCCTCGAATTGTTGAAAACTCGTTCTAGTAATACAAATCTCTAAATCCAGCCACCCCTATATATGGGATGTGCTTATAGTCCATACCCAAATACAAAGCCATCCACAATGGGGTCAAACACCTCGCGATCTATCCACGCATACACTGGGGATAAACACTCTGAAATAAAGTCCTTTATCTGGTTTGAATATTTCAAAGCCCCCAACATATAGGGGCATTTTTGGAACAAATACTGTTCATCCACATATCCCCAGGCCCTACTAAGATTACTGTTAAATATTCTTATGATACACTGTGAGGGAAAATAATGATAACTTCCCACAACAGAAACTGGAAACCTAATGACTAAGATTTACCAACATCGTTTAGCACTACCCGATAAACAAATCGGACGCATCGATCAGGATACAGGTAATGTATATGAGACCCGCATAGGCCTGGATAAAAAAATCGGTCGAGTTGATTTTAATACTGGCAAAGTGTACAAGCGTTTGCTTGGGCCTGATGATTATATCGGTGGCGTTGATTTGGACAATGGCCGTATCTATCTCCAACGCTTCGGCCCGGATGATTACATTGGACGAGTGGAGCCAGACGGCAAGCTCTATCGTCACATCCCCCTGGGGCTGGATGAATATGTAGGCAAAGTCGAAGGAGAAGGCTTGCTCGTTTGTGGGGCAGCCGCTTTTCTACTGTTCTTTGCAAAGGAAGAAGATTGATTCATGAATATCCCAGAAACATAAAAAGTTTCCGGGATATTAGATGTTTCTGATTTGCAATTCCCTCACCTGTAGTTGCGCTCTACTTTCAAAAGGCAGTGTTCCATACGCCAGCCCACCATCCGGAGGCAACGCGGCGTATTGGTTGTCGATCCACAATACAAACCCTAACGGAGAGAAGGGCGATACGGGAGTCTCGAAGATCAGATCACCATCCACATCGAAACGGACCGTATCAATTTGCCAGTTCAGTCTGTAGTTATGCCATTGGGTGACATCAATGCTTATTCGGGCTGCATCTTGTTGGATGATTTTGCTGGTAACTCGCCGGAGCGACCGGGCAGTGTACTTCCAGATCAATAAAGGGAGCACAGGTACACCCAAGGCTAGGAGCGGCGATGGCCACGGTGATGAACGAAATGTTGCTGCTAGCAGACCATTGGCGGGGAGATCGTCTCGAAAGGAAAGGTAATTTTGTGGGGAAGCAAAGAAGAACCAGGCCGCGTTCGGCAAGGCTGGAAATCGGCGTGAACCACCGCCAAAGCCTAGCGACAAGCTGAAAGGGTCGTTCCAAAAGCCAAAGCCCCAAGTCCCCGGAATGTTGGGATCGGAGACACGAGCCTGTAGAGATAAAGTAAGGGGAGGCCCCCAAGGGAATTCTCTACGTACTAAGCTCCCATAATCATCCAATTGAGCCAACCGATAGCGTCCTTTGGGGCCTGGGGGAATCTCTAGGTCCCACGCGCCAGCACCGAGGTCATTTATGTTTGAGCCAGGAGTGATGTTGGGGATCAGGTTCATTTCGTAATGGATCAGTTACCATCATTTCGTGACTGATCACTGAATACTGGTTACCTTGATTCAAAAATGTGCGTCAAAATCGTTGCCCCACTACCGCCAATATTCTGTGCCATACCAATTTTGGCCCCTTCTACTTGTGACCCTGAGGCTTGACCGCGCAATTGTTCCACTACTTCCACGATTTGGTACATCCCTGTAGCTCCGACGGGATGCCCGCGCGCCTTCAGCCCCCCGCGCGTGGTCACCGGAATGCGCCCATCAAGGCCAATTTCTCCCTCCAATCCCAACCGTAGCCCTCGCCCGCGCTCAGCAAAACCAGATGCTTCCAGAGACAACGTCGCCATGATCGAGAAAGCATCGTGCAACTCGAAGAGATCGATATCTTCAGGCCCCAGACCCGCCTGGCGATAGGCTTGCTTTGCCGATCTCTCCGCGGCACCCAGCCACAGGGGGTCGTGACGATCGTGCACTGCGATGGAATCTGTTGATGCTCCAGAACCGGCTACAGTGATCAGGGGACGATCCTCTCGGTGGGGAATCGCATCAGCTGGCACGATCACTGTCGCTGCAGCGCCATCCCCAATAGCAGAAGAATCCATCAGGTTGATAGGGTTTGACACCATAGCAGCCTTGAGATAGCGCTCTTTGGTCAGAGGGATGTGCAGACGCGCGTTGGGATTGTGTAAGGCATTGGCATGGGCGTTGATCGAGAAGGGGGCGAAGTCTGCATGCTTCCAGCCATATTCGTGCATGTAGCGCTGCATAACCAGGGCGTTGATGCCAATGAAGGACAAACCGTGGATGATTTCCCAATCGGCATCAGCAGCGGTGGCCAGACCAGCCGTGGTTTCCTTTGGGAGCGAGTCGGTCATCTTCTCCACACCGACTACGACAGCACTGTTGACCTCCCCAGACGCCACGGCCATCAAGCCCATGCGAAAGGCCGCTGCCCCAGACCCACAAGCCGCCTCGATCTTGAAGGCCTCGCGGCCGCGCATCCCCACCCAATCGACGATCAGTGTGCCCAGTTGGTTTTGCTTGTCCAACAAACCGGAGAGCATATTGCCGACATACAGCGCCTGGGTGGATTTCACCTCAGCATCTTCCCAGGCAGCAAAGACCGCCTCCCCAGCCAATACCAACAGAGATTTATCCCAATGTTCCGAGACCGGTGTTTGCCCGATTCCTAATATAGCAACTTCACGCATATATAAATCCTGAAAATAGGTTGTGTAATCTGCGAAGCACATTACACAACCTATTTTCAACCATTTTCCTGGCAAAAGCTATCAACTCTCATCATCTAGTGGGACGATGCGTTGTTTAATGGCAAAAATGGCTGCCTGGGTGCGGTCGGTGAGTTGTAATTTGCTGAGGATATTGCTGACGTGGGTTTTGACGGTTTTCTCACTGACTACCAGGGAAGCCGCGATTTGGCGATTATCCAGCCCTTGAGCGATTAGCTTCAATACCTCTAGCTCGCGCGCAGTCAGACTTTCAAGGGAGGGTGCATCTCCGGAGATCTCCTCCATTAGCCGCTTGGCAATGCGGGGATGCAGACGAGCTTCGTGTCGCGCTGCCGCCTGGACTGCCTCGATGACTTCTTCGGGAAGGGAACTTTTCAACAAGTAGCTCAAAGCCCCGGCCTTGATTGCGGGAAAGACCAGGGCATCTTCGTGATGGCTGGTGAGCACCACCACTTGTGTATGAGGGCTGATTTCACGGATCTGGCGGGTGGCCTCGACACCGGTCATTCCAGGCATGACCAGGTCCATCAGCACAACATCTGGAAGCAAGTCAGCGGTGTTCTCGACGGCCGATTGTCCATCTTCTGCTTCACCAAGGATTTCAAGATCATCCTGAACTTCAAGCAGTTGGCGCAAGCCCTGGCGAACGATAGGATGATCATCGACAATCAGGACGGTTATGGTTTCGGTCATTCTATATTTCTCGAGACCCTAAGGGTTTTCAAAACCCTTAGGGGATGATTGAATTTTTTTATACATCTTCCAACAAAGACAACGTCATTTCGGTCACGACTTCAACATAGTGATAGCAATGTTCGGCCTGATTTTTTGCCCGAAACTCGGCCTGGCCTTCTTCAGTAGCCAAATCAACCTGGGTTAGTTGTCCGCAGTTGGTTGAGCCAAACTCAGCATCGAACCTTGATACCAATTTCCGAACCAGCCGATAGTTCTCTTCCACAGATTCATGGGGAGCGCTCCTACCGGTAAGCATGCTGATCCCCAGGATCGCACCACTCAGCGCGCCGCACTGGCTACTTGTGCGGGCGATGCCGCTGCAAAATCCGGTGGCAATCTTGGGAATCAATTCGGATTGAATACCTTTCGTTTCGGCAACTGCCAAAAGGACACTTTCCGCTCAGTAGAATCCGCCGGTGCTGAAGAGTTCTCTGGCGCGTTGGGGGGCATTATCGGTCATTGGTATCTCCTTCAAGTTGATTCTACTGGAACTGTGATGTGGATCTGCGTTCCTGTTCCGAGTGTACTCTCCATGCTGAACTCTGCACCAATCTCTGCACTGCGCTCGTTCATGCTGCGTACCCCTAAGGATTGTGGCGGATGGACAATCTCTGTGTCAAATCCCAGGCCGTTGTCTATGATGGTCAGGCATACATTGGCTGGATCATACGCTAGCACGATGGAGACCTGGCTAGCCTCTGCGTGGCTGGCGATATTATTGAGCGCTTCTTGGGTGATGCGGTATAAGGCTTGCTCGACGTTCAACGGCAGTTCGCGCTCCCCGTGGATGGATAAATCGATGGGGAGCCCGTGCTGCCCTTCCCACTTCTGCGCCAACTGCCTGATGGCAGACGCCAGACCTTGATCTTGTAATGAAGCAGGGCGTAGTTGTTTGATGATGGCGTCCATCTCTAGGTGAACGTCTCGGGCTTGTTCTTCGATCTGCGCCAGTCGTTCCGTCGCCAAACCTGTATCTTTGTCGAGCAATTGGCGGATGGAATTGGCCGTCAGGCTGAGGGCAAAGATCTGCTGTTTGACGGCGTCGTGGAGTTCTCGAGCCAGGCGGTTGCGCTCTTCCACAGAGGCCAACCCCCTGGCTTCCTCAGCCAGTAGAGCGTTGCGGTCGGCCAGCGTGCGAAGATCGTGCATTTGCTTTGCCAGTTGGTCTGCCATGGTGTTGAACTGGTTCCCCAGCTGATCGATCTCATCTTTGCCTTGGACTGAAACTCGGCTGGACAAGTCTCCTTCAGCGAGTGCTGCGCTGGCCTGGCTCATTCGGCGTAGACGTCTGCTGAAGGATAAGGACAGCCATCCCCCGGCAATGCCCGAGATGAGTGTCGCGATCAATGCGCCACCGACTAGCACGATGACTAGTGCGGTGATGGTTTGGGTTGAGCTAAAGGGGGTATCGACACCGCCGGCTCGGTAATATACCCAACCGAGATGTTCCTGATCGATGCTGATGATGGCGGCCATGCCGATATGATCTTTGGCCGCCACAGCGTAGGAAACCAGGTCAAAGGGGTCTTCTGAAATCAGCTTGCTGGGATTGGTTTGGAATAGATCTAGATCGAAGCCAGGAAGATGCTCTAAATTCGGGAACGAACCCTGAGGGTAGCGCCAATCATCATTGCTGCCGACCACCCTTCCCTCAGGATCGAGCACGATGATCCAATCCTCATAATAGATATCCTCGGGATCATCTGATTCGAATATGGGATCAAAGCCGACATCAAAGATAAACTCTCCGGTGAATTCTTCGTTGAGGGGCGCTCCATCCAGATAGTAGGCAATGTCATCGGCGATAAAGTAAGCTTGATCGCCAACCCAAAGCGCGGGCAGGTCGGTTTGCAGATAAATTAGGTAGCCACCCAGGATCAATGCAATCAGGATGACTACAGAGATCAAGGTGACGGCCAGGTGAGATAGGGTGAGTTTGAATTGCAGTCCAGCGCGCATAATTAGTGAGTGTCATTGCGAGAGGACGTCCACCACGCTAGGCGGTCCAACGGGCAAGTTCGTTTGCGGAGGTCGGGAGCGAAGCAATCGCCTGCTCCCACGATGGAGATTGCTTCAGTCGCTCGCCAACGGCGCCCCTACGGCGGCTCCTTCGCAATGACAAATCTAAGCGTATTTAGTTTCTCTATGGTAACACAGGAAGGCTCTCTACAACTTTGGTCATCTCATCTGTAGAGATAGTGCCTTCAACAACGATGAATTGGCCAGCATGGACAAAGGTTGCGACGCTGAACGTCCCGTACTCGTCTGTCCAATCTTCGAGCAGGATGGCAACACCCTTGATAGTGACAGTGTCATCTTCAAAAGAAAACTCAAAATCGAAATCTTCTTCCTCGGAGTCGTTAGATCCTTCGGTTTCGGAATCAACATCCTCGTCACTGTCCATGTCTTCGTCAGCGTACTCGAGGTTATTGATCTCCTCGATCCAGGGCTCCAGAGAGTCGTAGGGGCTCGCGCTAGTGGTGATCTCAAGGAAGTCATCTTCGCCAGTACCGTAGAACTCGATCAGGGTGGCATCACCTTTGCCAGGCACGTACCAGATGTCATCTTCTTCGAATTCTTCCCCCTTCATCAGATAAGCTTCGGTGAGTTCATATCCTTCGGGCAAATACCCAGGGACTAGATCAACGGGAGGATCTACTTGCTCACATTCTTCAGCTGCACCTGCTGGAGTTTTCTCTGCGGCCCCAAGAGCTGGCGCTGCAGTGCACCCCATGCCGATCAACAGCAAGATGAGTGCGGATACGATAAGGTAGTGTTTTCGGTTTTTTGACATAGCATACCTCCGTGTATGTGTATGTCAAAAGGGTATAAGAAAACTCCACGCAGCACATCAGTCTGGGGGTCTAACTTTGGCTCAACCTTTTGATGGAACAAAATCACCGTTTGGCGAAAAAATAGAGGCGCGGCAAGCGCGTCTCTATTCGATGTTTTTGTGAGCAGATGATGGATTGAATTACTACTTGATTATCATCGCCAGGATATTCCCCACAACAAAAATTCCTATCAGGGCCCAGATCAAACCAGAGCCACTCATTTGGGTTGTGAAATAGAGCCCGATAGAGGGAATCACCATTAGCAAGAATGCTGTCAGGTGAGATTCAAATTTGTGTTCGCGTATCCAGTTCATAAGCATCCAAGACATTCGCTGGAGTATATGGGGGTGGTGGCTAAGCCTCCACCCCCATATACTCCAGCGGAACTCCTACGTAGATTTACTCTAATACCTGGTTATAGAAGAATGCGCCGGGGAAATCATCAGCGGCCTTCTTCTCTTTGCCGCTCCAGTTCTCGATATCGATCCGGAAGACGGCAGTGACTTTCAGGTCCGTATCCGTGGTAGGCTCGTAATCGACATCGGGCTTCAAATGGGGGAAATATTTATCGCATAGAAGCTGCAAGCCATGTTTGGCCTCGTCTGAGTCTGTGACCACACTGATCTTCCCAAAGGCGACAACCCCAGAGAACTCGACGCTGAACTCCATGGCGCGCTCGTTGGGCAGCAGGCGGCCCATCTCGCTGACGCTGAAACAAACCTGGGGGTAAGCCTGGGCGTTTTCGATAGTACGGCCCTTTTTCGCGCCGTGCATGTATATGGCATGCGCCTCAGGGTCAAAGGCGAAGTTGCGGGTCACCAGGAAAGGCTGTCCATCGTGGGAGCTTGCCATGGTGCCAAAGGGAGCCCTTTCTATGATTTTTCGGATCCAGGCATCGTCTTTGGCCCGGTCGTGACGGCGGATTTTTGTGAGATCGTCTGTTTTGCCCATAATTAGCTTCCTAATGCGACTCCAATAACTGCTAATACACTGACCAACAAGATCAATAACCCGGTGTAGATCAGCATCTTACGCATGACTTCACCCTCCCGTCCGGCCATACCCCCGGTGCTGGCGCCGACGACGATCTTGGTGGGAGCGATCACCGAACCCAGCGCACCGCCCGAGGTCTGGGCGGCCAGGATCAGGGCCACGCTGTAACCCAACAACTCAGCCGTGCGCTGCTGTAGGGCGGCGAAGACCACGTTGGAATTGGTATTACTGCCAGTCATGAAAGCGCCCAGTGCACCAATCCAGGGAGAGATCGCCGGGAAGGCCGCTCCAACGCCCTCGGCCAGTCCACGCGCCAATGTCTCGGTCATACCGGCGTGCTGCATGATAACCGCCATGGCTACCATCGAGGCGATACCCACGCTGGATGACATCACCCGCCGCACCGTGCCGCTGATGATGCGTCCGCCGGCGCCCTTCTTGTACAACCTGGCCCATTTGTAAATAAAATAGGCAAGGATGGAGGAGTACAACAAGATAGCTCCGGCGTGACGGAAAATGGGGATCGTACGACCCGGACCCGCAGCTGTGGCATATCCCAAGGAGGTTTGCACCGCGGGGAAATCAAGGCTGAGCTTGACGACCCCTAAGGTGCTCCTGATCCCAGGGATCAACTGTATGCCCAGGGTGATGGCGATCAAGCCTGCATATCCAGAGATCGCGATCCCCAGTGAGCGCAAGTCCAGATCTCCATCATCTTCGATCTTACCCCGGTAGCGACGTGCCAGGGGGTAGGCAATCAATAATCCCGCCAGACCACCCAAAAAGGAGCCCACGTTCCACAGACCATTGGTTGCAGCCAGGTACAAGGCCACACTCATCACAACCCCCAGAACTATCACCGGGACGAATAATCTCCGAACAGCCCCCCAGCCTCCCGCGGAGTGTGCAACCATCAAACCAACGCCTAGCCCAGAGATACCTAAAAACAGTGCTGAAAATGGAGCCAGTTCAGGCCAATCCAGGCCGGTGGCGGCCATCATCGCATTGAACGATGAGCCTAGCGAACCAAAGGTCACCGCCCAGGAATGTCCCACCGAGGGGATTACCACGGCCGAGAGCGGTGCAAAACCCAGTCCGCCCAAGATGGGGGCAATCACGGCGACAGGGACGCCGAAGCCGCCCACACCTTGTAAGAAGGATGCAAATACCCAGCCGATGATCAGGGCTTGCATGCCCTTGTCGGCAGTCAGGTGCGGGAGGGCTTTGCCAATGGTTTTGATGGCGCCAGCCTCGTCGGCAACGCGAAATAGCAAGAAAGCTGCCCAAATGATCATCAATACGTCGGTAGTGAGCAGCAAGGCTTTGGTGTGGGCGACGGCTAATAGCTTTGAGCCGGCTCCGAAGAATGCCACAGCGATGACCAATGCGCTGAGATAGCCAGCCGCGCCGGCTCGCGATGCGCCCCAACGGAGACCGACCATCAGGGCAAGTATGATAGCAATTGGAGTAAATGCGAGTAAGAACATATTGAAATAGGTACAGGCAAGAAGATTGCTCCTCTTGCCTGCCAGTTCTCCTTCGTGTTAGAGTTTCATCGATAGAGATTGTCTAATTTAGGACTTACGCAGTTCAGCGAGAAAATGGCTGGGAATAGGGGGTGGGGGCGTAGCCCCCACCCCCTATTCCCAGCCCAATACACCTCAAGTGCGTAACTCCTGTAATGGTAGTTTATAGCAAGAAGTTCAACTTCACATGGAAGTTGAACTTCTTGTTGATCTTTACCTAAACAGTGACATCCTTGGGGAACTGGATTTCCTTGTTGGCCTCGGCGATCTCTTTGGGTACATCGAAATTGAGTGGTGCGCCTACTAATTCCTGGGCGTACTCTTTGACAGCCTGTTTCCAGTATTTCTTAGTGACGTAGTAGACTCGCGCTCCACCCAATTCGTGCTGAACATCGGGCCAGGGATAGCTGGGCTGGGCCATGCCTAAGAACCCAATCCGCCAGCCGTTGTAGCTTTCGTAAGTGGACCAGAATTCTTTCTGCTTGAGAACCTCGAAGGCATAGTAAGCCTTGCAGTAGAACAAGGCTGCGCCCACACGGCCACCCCGGCGGAAGGTCATTGTGTGGTGGCTGATGTTAATGTCTTCGTTCATCA